>JBAUVX010000257.1:0-6613 GCA_049583465.1 Waddliaceae bacterium
CCTTTCTCTCTGTGCTCTCTGTGTCTCTGTGTTTTACACTAACAACCATGCTTTAAATGAGTGGTGAAACTAGTACCTGCGCATTATCAACCGAAATCGCAAAATCGCAATTCGCCCATGGCGTTAGTTACTAAAATTTTAAGCGTTGTGGCATTTGATTTTTTGGGTTGTGATTGCTTGCAGGTGGGTTGTAATAAGAGCAATCAAATTAGCCAGAAAGTGATGAACAAATGTGGATTTAAGTTGGAAGGTGAGATAAGAAATTATTTTCCCAATCCAACTCAAAATATGCTTGAGAATGGATATATAGGAGAGAGAACCTGCTTACGCTACTCTCTCATTCCAGAAGATTTATTACATCTTAAATGGTATCGGGGGATAAAACATGGAATCAAAATTAAAAAGAATTGATCAATTTCTGAGAGAGAATTTATACCCCACCTCCCGCAACATGCGGAATGCGGGTTATACGACGCGGCCAAGATTTGCGAATTTAAGGATGGTCTTTCTTTAAGCAAGAGGACGATTAGCCGAGTTCATCCTGAATTTGCTCGAAAACTCGAGGAATAGCCGAAAGGGCTGGTGTTGCACAAATCAACGACCACAGAGTAGAGGCGGCCAAAATCCACCTCGACTTTTCCGGTGGTCATTGTGCAACAAATATTTCTTTGCGAAAAAATAACAATAGGGTATCATGTATACATTCAGTTAGAGGCTCATTCACTATGTTCGCTGTTGAAAGAACATTTTACTTTTTCCCCTCAGGGGGATGTCTTGTATTCTGGCCATCCGGCCGATAATTCCTTTAAACGTTCACACTATTCTGATATTTTCTTTAACGCCATTCCCCACTGAAAAAGGGGAAGAAGTTAGTCCATGATCAAGAGTAGAAGAATCATTAAGAATCATAACATAAAAAATCATCAAGAGTCGCAGCAAGGAATGAAGAACCATCAAGAGCCGCAACAGGGAAGAGTACTTGGAGGCATTTTGCTCCTTACAGGATGCTGCATTGGAGCCGGAATGCTGGGGCTTCCTGCCGTTACCGTCCAAGGGGGTTTTCTCCCTACCCTCCTTTTGTTTGTGATCGTCTGGGGATTTATGGCCGCAACCGGACTTTTCTTTCTGGAGGTGAATTTGTGGTTTACTGAAGAAACCAGCATGACTTCGATGGCTGGCCGCACCCTGGGAAAAGGAGGGCAATCTATAGGAACCGCGCTATTTGCCTTGTTGTTCTTTTCCCTCATGGTGGCCTATGTCGGGGGCAGCGGCGAGCTTTTCTCCGAATTTTTTAAAGAAAACTTAAACGTTGCCCTTCCCGGCTGGGTAGGGAGTTTTCTCCTTTCTTTTTTCTTTGGGATCGTTTTGTACTTTGGGACAGCCGTTGTCGATCGCATTAACCGTGTCCTGATGATAGGCTTGATCGCAACCTATTCCTTGCTGGTTGTCATGGGAGGAGGTCATGTCGATGTCTCGCGCCTCGTACAAGCCAACTGGAGTTCGGCAATCTATGCCATGCCCGTCATGATTGTCTCTTTCGGCTACCACAATTTAATTCCAAGCTTGTCGACCTATCTCAAGCATGATGTACAAAAACTCCGTTTTATTGTTCTTGTTGGCAGCGCTATTCCTCTTATCATTTATCTGTTGTGGGAGTGGGTCATTTTGGGCGTCATACCCATCCAAGGAGAAGACGGAGCTTGTCAAGTGTTGAGCCGAGGCGACATGGTTGTCTGCGTGCTGCGTCAAACAGCGGGATCTTCTTGGATCGTTGGCCTTGCTGATTATTTCTCTTTTTTTGCCATCGCGACATCTTTTTTAGGGGTGGCTTTAAGCTTTGTCGATTTTCTTGCCGATGGCTTGTCGATCAAAAAAAATGCAAAAGGGAAAATCTTTCTTTGCGCATTATGCTTATCCCCTCCCTTTTTCTTTGCTATCCTAAACCCAAATATTTTTTTGGATTCCCTTAGATATGCAGGGATCATCGCTGTTGTATTATTCGGCATACTACCCCCAGCAATGATATGGTCAGGGCGTTACGTGAAAAAGTTGAATCGAAGACCTCTCGTTCCCGGAGGAAAAGCCGCCGTAATCGCGGTGATGATGTTCTCTATATTCATCGTCGCTCTTGAAATCTATCGACGCTTAGCCTAGGAAAAACTCATGAATGTTAAACATAAAGTTTTTGGAGGTGTTCTCCTTGTCGCAGGGACAACAATAGGGGCGGGAATGCTTGCCTTGCCCATCGTGACAGGTCTTGCAGGTTTTGTGCCTACAGTATTTCTCTTTATCGTCTATTGGTTCTACATGACCTATACCGCTTTATTATTGTTAGAAGTGAACCTTTGCCTGGGAGAAGAAATCAACCTCATCTCCATGGCTAAAAAAACGCTTGGAAAATCCGGTGAAATTGCCGCTTGGATCACCTATCTTTTTCTCCTCTATCTGTTAGTCACCGCTTATCTTGCTGAAGGAGGGCCTATTGTCGCCGATTTCTTCAATCTATTGTTCGGAACGGCAATTCCTGCATGGGTTGGCGCTATCCCTCTTTTGCTGGGGTTTGGTTTCATTGTTTACGAAGGGACGCAAGTTGTCGATATCGTCAATCGTTGGCTCATGGTGGGGCTTGTGGTTGGCTACGGTGCCATCGTCATGTTGCTCATTCCCCATATTGACGAGAACTATCTCGCTCGCATCGAATGGAAACCGGTCTTGTTGGCCATTCCTTTAGTTGCCACCTCTTTTGGGTATCATGTCATTATTCCCACTCTAACCACTTACCTTCATCAGAATGTCCGCTACCTGGTAAAGGTCGTGGTCATCGGCAGTCTGATTCCTTTAACGGTGTACATCATTTGGGAGATCGTCACCTTGGGTGTGATCCCGATCGAAGGCTCCCACGGCATCGTGCAAGGCTATCAAGAAGGAGCCAGCGGCGTCCGCATTTTAGCGCGGACATTAGGAAGCCCCTTTATCATTGCCATCGCCCAATTTTTCTCCTTTTGCGCCATTGTGACCTCGTTTCTTGGAGTGACTTTGAGTTTATCAGACTTCCTTACCGACGGGCTGAACATTAAAAAAACGATGAAGGGGCGATTCATTCTTTTTGCTTTAACCTTTTTGCCTCCTTTACTGTTTATTTTAACCAATCCACGGGCTTTTGTGAGTGCATTGGAATTTGCCGGCGCCTTTGGGGTTGTCATCCTCCTTGGCTTGCTCCCCCCGATGATGGCGTGGTCGAGGCGGTATAGGAAACATATGCCCTCCCCTTTTACAGTTCCCGGGGGGAAGATAGGTTTGTCAGCAGCAATCGTGTTGTCTCTGTTAGTCATCGCGGTTGAAATCAGCATTAAGATGTATTCATTCAAAGGATAGCATGATGGAAGAAAAACCGAGGATATTAACAGGAGACCGCCCAACAGGCCGGCTTCACTTAGGACATTGGGTCGGGTCGATCAAAAATCGCGTGGCATTGCAGGATCGCTATGCCTGTCATTTTTTAATAGCAGACTTGCATGTGCTCACCACAAAGCCGCAGAAAGAGCACATTTTAGCCATGAGAGAGAACATGCGGCTGATGGTTCTCGACTATCTTGGGTGCGGGATTGCCCCGGAGAAGTCGATGATTTATTTACAATCGGCCATTCCCGCCGTCTATCAAATGAACACGATTTTTGAGATGCTCATCTCTCTCAATCGTCTC
Source organism: Waddliaceae bacterium (assembly GCA_049583465.1). GTDB lineage: Bacteria > Chlamydiota > Chlamydiia > Chlamydiales > Waddliaceae > JBAUVX01. The sequence continues at coordinate 3,704 of JBAUVX010000257.1, forward strand.
ACGGGATTGCCCAGCTTAAAGGAGATGGCGCGCAATGCCCACATTGCTCCTGATCGCATCCCTTTTGGTTTGATTGGCTATCCGGTCTTGCAAACAGCGGACATTCTTTTGCCGAGGGCCCATCTTGTTCCTGTTGGAAAGGATAATGAGGCGCATGTGGAGCTTGCCAGGGATATTGCCAAAAAATTTAATCAGTATTACGGAGAAGTTTTCCCCTTGCCCCATGTGTTGCTGAGCGATGTTCCCACTTTGATCGGAACTGACGGCAAGGGGAAAATGAGCAAGTCTGCAGGCAATGCCATCTATCTCTCCGATGATCCAAAAACTGTAGAGAAAAAAGTCAAGGGGATGTACACAGATCCCAAAAGAGTAAGTGCCGATGTCCCCGGAACAGTGGAAGGAAACCCCGTTTTCATTTATCACGATGTCTTCAATTCCAACCGAGAAGAGGTCGAGAGTCTGAAGGACCGTTATCGAAAAGGGAGGGTAGGAGATGTCGAAGTCAAGGACGCGTTAGCGCGTGCCATCAATCTCTTTCTTGATCCTATTCGCGAGCGAAGAAAGCGATTCGAAGGGGAGCAGGGACTTGTGGAAGAGATCATCTATAGGGGGACGCAGCGGATGACCGTCATTGCAAACGAAACCCTTGCTGCGATGTTGAGTGCAATGGGACTTGGCGGAGCTTGGAAAAAAATCGTCAAAAAAGCTAGAGAAAGAGGTGCGGAATGGAATGGTTCAATGCATTAAACTCTGTCCGGGAATCAAGCCATGCCGTTTGAACTTGTCACAGATTTTTCTCCTCAAGGAGATCAGCCAAAGGCCATTGAAGAGCTGACGGCGGGAATTTTAGAAAACCGCCGATCTCAGGTGCTGCTCGGCATTACGGGATCCGGGAAAACATTTACCATGGCTAATGTCGTTGCGCGGGTGCAGCTGCCGACGCTCGTGATTGCTCACAATAAGACACTGGCCGCCCAGCTTTATCAGGAATTTAAGAGCTTTTTCCCCAACAATGCCGTGGAGTATTTTGTTTCCTACTATGACTACTACCAACCGGAAGCCTACATTCCCAGAACGGACACCTATATTGAAAAAGACATGTCCATCAATGACCGTATCGATAAAATGCGTCTCAGCGCCACTCGCTCTTTGCTCGAGCGGGAGGATGTGCTCATTGTTGCTTCCGTCTCTTGCATTTATGGGTTGGGCTCTCCCGAATATTACCGGGGGATGAACTTATCGTTAGCCGCAGGCAAAGAGTATCGCCGTGATGATCTATTAATTCATCTCATTGAAATGCAGTATACGCGCAATGACTACGACTTTGCCCGGGCGACATTTCGCGTCAGAGGGGACATTCTCGATATTTTCCCGGCATATGAAGAGGATCTTGCGATTCGACTCGAATTTTTCGGCGATGAGATCGACCGCATCACTGAAATTGATCCCTTGACGGGAAAAATGCGGCGGGAGATGCAAGAAGTGACGATCTACCCAAGCTCCCACCACGTCACTCCTGAAGAGATTCGTCTCATGGCGATTGAAACAATTAAAGCAGAATTGAACGAGAGGAAGGCCTATTTTGAAAAAGAAAATCGCTTAATCGAGCTGCAACGCATTCAAGAGCGCACGATGCACGATCTAGAAATGATACGTGAAGTGGGGTTTTGCAAGGGAATTGAAAATTACTCGCGGCATTTCGGCCGTCGGGAGCCCGGGCAGCCTCCCTCTTGCTTGTTGAATTATTTTCCTAAAGATTATCTGCTCTTCATCGATGAATCCCATCAAACCATCCCTCAGCTTCACGCGATGTACCATGGCGATCGTTCGCGCAAAAGGTCTTTAGTCGATTTTGGCTTTCGACTTCCCTCGGCCTATGACAATCGCCCCTTGGAGTTTGAAGAAACCTATGCCGGAATACATCAGGTTGTTTATGTGTCTGCAACACCAGGGAAGTGGGAAATTGAAGAAGTCGGCGGGGCCGTCACGGAGCAGGTTATTCGTCCGACCGGCTTGCTTGACCCTCTTATCGAGACCCGCCCTGCTTCAGGGCAGGTTGACGATGCATTGGATGAAATCCGCCTAGAGACATCGCGAGGAAGGAAAGTCCTTGTGACGACTCTCACTAAACGCCTTGCCGAAGAGTTGACTACTTATCTTGTCGAATTGGATGTCAAAGCAAAATATTTACATTCGGATATTCATACCATCGAGCGGATGCAAATCATCCAGGATCTCCGGGCGGGAGTGTTTGATGTGCTGGTCGGGATTAACCTCCTTCGGGAAGGGCTGGATATTCCCGAAGTTTCCCTTGTCCTCATTCTCGATGCAGACAAAGAGGGGTTTTTGCGAAGTCAAACCTCTCTCACTCAGACCTGTGGAAGAGCCTCGAGAAATGAAGAGGGACGGGTCATCATGTATTGCGATACCCTGACGCAATCGATTCAACGAACGATTGCCGTCACACAAGATCGAAGAGAAAAGCAAAGAAAATACAATAAAGAACATGGGATTATTCCACACAGTATCAAACGAGAGATTCTCCCTCTCGTGGCACCCGAAGAGGAAGAAGAGGAGGCGATCTATCCTGTTCGAGAGAAAAAGAGGGGAGTCAAAATAGCTGAAGAGGAGCATGCCTATCTCACCCCCGAGGAGGTAAGGAGGAAAATCGATCATTATGAGAAGGAAATGAAGCATGCAGCAAAGGAGCTTCGTTTCGAAGATGCTGCCCATTTTCGCGACCTCCTCCGCAAATATCAAAAAATCGAAGTCACCCTTTGTTAATCCTAGTGCTCTGTCAAGCTTAAAATGGGGGATTGAGCCGCGCCAAAGCCCTTAATTTAAGCTTGACAGAGCACTAGGATTAACAAAGGGTGACTTCGATTTTTTGATATTTGCGGAGGAGGTCGC
>JBAUVX010000258.1:0-3279 GCA_049583465.1 Waddliaceae bacterium
CCTTTCTCTCTGTGCTCTCTGTGTCTCTGTGTTTTACACTAACAACCATGCTTTAAATGAGTGGTGAAACTAGTACCTGCGCATTATCAACCGAAATCGCAAAATCGCAATTCGCCCATGGCGTTAGCTATAATTTTTCCTTTTGAAGCACTTCAAATGCTGCTTGCACCCGTTGAAAATTTTCGACTAACTCTTCAAGATGCGTTGCATTGGCACCTCTGTTTTTATCCGGATGATACTTAAGCATCAGATGTCGACGGGCATCTAAAATCTCACGATCTGTTGCCGACGATGAAAGCCCCAGTACATCCAAAGCGTCCGATACCAACATCTCCTCTCTTTCCGGGAACATCTCGGCACCTACTTTAAATCCATATTGATAGACCAGCGGAAAACTCAAAAATTGAATGAAATAACCGATTTTCTCTGCTGCCGACCGACTGCTAAACCTTCCGGTATGCAGCGTCCAGGTTGATACTCTTCTTGCGGCGCCGCTAAGCAATCTAGCCAAAGAAAAAGCGACAGCTGTTGGCAGCACATGCTGACCTCCCGTGAGTCCTATCGCAATCAAGAGTTCAGATAACCGTTGTAAGTAGGCTTCCTTACCTCTGAGTCCCTCTTCATCCCATCGTACACCATCTTGAAGCCATTTGATGGCGGAACGCATCGACTCCGGAGCATAGGCAGTTCCTTTGCTCAACGCCGGTTCTAAAACTTTTTGCGATAGGGCATCCAAAGCTTCCGTACACCGGATGAATGGGTCTAAATTGGCGAATAGGCATCGGTTCAACGAAGAAATTAACGCATAGGATCCTCCGAGCCAACTAGACATGATGTGTTCTATTGAAAACACCATCATGCCGGCAAGATGCCCTCCAGCGTGTTGCAAGTCTTCGGGAATATCGTCCTTGCCGAAGCCGTATACGTTTTCGGATATCATCCGATTGGTCAATAGAGCCAATTGATATGCCGGCTGTTCCGAAATACCCAGAGCGAACAGAGACGCGATATACTTTTTATCAAAGACAGACTGAATCCCTGCTAACCGATAAAGCGCTTCTTCAAGCTTTCTGTTCTTTTCCAAACACCGGTCTCGAACGCGCTGAAGAAAGGCCAGCTTTTCTTGGGGTGATTTGTTTTTGACATAGGAGACATAGGTCTCAAGCGCTTTCACAACCACATCCGCATATTGGCCGCCATGAAACATCCTGCTCATAAAACGTGTCTTTTCATAGGACAATAGTTGCGTGATGGTATAGGCTTTTGCCCAACCGGAGCGGTCGTGACGATTTCCGGAATGGCGGCGGATGCAACCGTTTAATTCCGACTGCCACTTTTTGTAAATCGTAATGGCTTTTTGGACACGAATCGCTTCGGCAAACACCTCTCCCAAGCCCTGTTTTAATCGCGAAATCAATGCGACGTGTTGATCATACGCGGCGTCTTGACAGTCGTAGAGGACTTCCATCGCTTCCTGCAAACGATCCGGCCGGATGATCCGTTTCAAAAACGCCAACTCTTTAAAATCTTCTTTCGGAAGGTTCCATTCACTTCGATAGGTCTTGTAAATGTCCTCTAACGTTTTGTCAATCCATTCAAATTCCCGACGGCCTCTCATCAAGCAACCTACAAAGTATTGCTCATCGAGGACCTCCCCGGCATCAGGTCCTAGTGATTCATAAAAAGGACGTTCCGGACAAAGGCCATAGTAGGGATCGAGGGTATGCACTTCTTCCAGGCTTTCTTGTTTTTGATTGCGCATCCACTCACGCGCGTTTTCTAGAGTTTCGGATAGTCGGCCCGTACAAGCGTTCCAATTTTGTCTATTCAGCCCTTCAGGCCCTCGTTCGATTTCTTGCCTAAGTTGCACGACATAGTCGAGGCATCTTTCACAGTCATGACAGATTTTTATACGATCAAGCAGATCTAAGAATGTTTTAAGGGCCGATTTCACTTTCTCGATGGTGTCTTCGATGCGGCACAGCTCCTCGTTTTGCAAGGGACGCTGCTCTAAGTATCGATCGATGGACCCTCTGTTGTAATGGGAAACCAGCGTTTGATGCTGGCGAGCAAATGAAACGTAATTTTTATTACTGGATTTAAAGGCGGCAAGAAACCCGAATTCATCCAAAAATGGCAGCTGATAATTGAGTGTTGAAAACGATTTTAACAGTAATCCCAGATAACGGATGCGACTGCCAAGACGGTTAATGGTCGTGACGATATCGGGTTCACGACGATCAATGCTTGCTGGGTGGGCTTGACGTCTATAAACACTTGATGGACGGCTAGAAAACGGGATAGGTTGACAGGTCATATGCTTTAGGAAAGTCGTTGTTTAGTGTCTGAAAGAGCGTTTACTTCGACAACATCCTGAACAATATAATCTTTTGAAATAATATCGACCCGGGTCAGTTTCTGCCGAATGTCATCGCCTTTTCTCACGGAGATCAATCCCTCAAGACTCTGTTCGATAAAATAATCTCCCGGTTTCATCTCCCTTAATTTTTTTACCCGTTCTTTCAGAATGGCGCCCTGAACAGCGATTTTTTTGATTTCCTCTTCCAAGCGGCTTCGCTCCTCCGGCTTTAGGTGGTTCTTTTGCATATGTTCCGTCAATTGGCGAACGCTTTGCTCACAGTCGGCAACAGCCTTGTTGAGCTCTTTTTCTTTTTCTCCCTTAAACGCCTCTGTGACAATTGATTTCAGCACAATCGGGCGCTTGAATAAGATAGTGGGCGGTTTTTGTTTTGACATGCCTTCCCTAAGATTTTTTTCGATTTGGAAAAAGTTTATTTTGGTCCCTTATACGTGAATTTGTCAACAAATAAGTGAATCATGGCAAATCCCCGCAATAATCTCTGCTCTTAAAAGAAGGATTGAGGTTGTCGGCAGGCTTCAGCACTTTGATTTCTCCCCTCGCGCTATAAAAGATTAGGTGCTATAGCCGTTGAAAGTCTGCCCAGGTCGATAGGTCATATAAGCTTTGATGCGAAGATAACAGGAAAGTCATATTTTTTTTTTAAATTCTTCAAATTTTTCCGCGTATCCTTCGTCTTTCGACCATTGATTAATGTTTGCCATGTCAATGTCATGCTGTTTAGCGACTAGAATGGCTTGTTCCAGTGACTGTAAGTCATTCCAATGAAAGTAGGATGCTAGTCGGTCTTTAACACAATCCGTTGCTGTGAGAAGTTGAAGAGATCCGTTGCTTGTCTTCAATTTTTCAAACTGATGAACGGGTTGATTGCCTACTGCGGGAGGGGGATTGACGAAGTC
>JBAUVX010000259.1:0-2417 GCA_049583465.1 Waddliaceae bacterium
GGAGTTGGGGGGGGGGAAGAGGGTATCGAAAAAGGTATTGTAAAAAATCACTTGTTTCGTGTATGTTAAACTTTGTGTTTAAGCTTTATACGTTCGCAGCAAAGGGTTGCAATTAGGTATGGCTCAATGTCCTAAAGAGGGGGTTTAGCTCAGTTGGTAGAGCATCTGATTTGCATTCAGAGGGTCAGGAGTTCGAATCTCCTAGCCTCCAAAACCCGCGGTTATAGCTCAGTTGGTTAGAGCGCTACACTGATAATGTAGAGGTCCCAAGTTCAAGTCTTGGTAACCGCAACCGGTTTTTTCTCTCCCCTTTTCTAAGAGAGCGGTTATCCATTTCGAGTGCATCATTTGAGATGCCTACCCCCCTCTTAGGTAACCGATCATGTGATTAAGGGTTGTGATGTTTAAGTTTTATGTGATAATCATTGGCTTTATAGCCTCGCTTTTTGTTTCGGGAGTCTCTTCTATGGCGCCAAACGCATCCCCTCAACGACAAGTGATCATTCTTTTAGGAGGACCCGGTTCCGGAAAGGGAACCCAAGCCAAAAGGATGACCAGGCTCTTAGGAATCCCCCATATTTCTACCGGTGATTTGTTCAGAAAAAATATTGCTAATAAGACCCCGCTCGGCATGCAGGCACAATCCTTCATGGATGCCGGCAATCTCGTACCCGACGAGATTGTCTTGGATATGCTCTTTCAACGAGCGACTCTTCAAGATTGTTCTCAAGGATATCTTCTGGACGGTTTTCCTAGAACTATTGCTCAAGCAGAGGCTTTACACCAACATCTTTCCAATCAACCTGCCCAATTAAAAGTGTTTAATCTCCTTGTATCCGATGAAGAAATCATTAAACGCATCTCCGGAAGGCTTTCTTGCACTGCTTGCGGAAATGTTCAGAACCGTTATTTTTCTCCTCCAACGAAAGAGGGAGTATGCGATCAATGCGGAGGGAAGCTTGTTCAACGTCCCGATGATCGTCCTGAAGTAATTACGGAACGCATTAAAGTATATAAAAAACAAACAGAGCCGTTGATTCGCTATTATAAAGACAGAAGGGTATTAATCACCATTAATGGCGAGCAAGCCCCAGATGTTGTCAACCGGCAAATCATGTTGACTTTTGTTCCCAAGCATACCCCCTAGACTAACTAGAAAAAACCTCTCTGCAATTTCTGAAGAATCCATGCTTTTGGAAGCCGTGTTTGTACATCAGATAGGCTTTTTGGAATGTGTTCGCTTTTTTAAATCTTATGAAGGATTTCAATAGTTCTCTTTGTGCTTCAGAAAGGTTCCTTTCATATCTTCCAATAAACGCCTCCGTTTGAGCAATGATCTGTTCGTTTGTATTAAATTTTTTATACCGGAAATACGCGCTTAGTCCATACTTCTTGGCTCCGGTATCATTGTTTCCATGCTGCCTATAGAGCATGGTGGCAGAAGGAACGAAACCAATCACCCCAAATGCTGAAGCGGCAAGAGCAATCCACCAATCATGCATGACAGCCTCGGGAGGAATGGGTTTTGCCAAGGTAAGAAGCCGGCGATTCATCATGAGCGTACACCCCGTCACGATATTTTGACAGAGAAGGTTATGCAGTTTATCCTTTTTAGGGTTTAGCTTTGTGTAGTCCAAGAAGGAAGGGCTGATCACATTTAGGCTCCGGTCGACAACCTTAAGATCGGTATGAATCAGGCAGGGTGTATTCACTCCATACCGGTTTTCTAAGCTTTTCATGTGTTTCATTGTCAGGGCAACTTTATCTCTTAACCAGACATCATCTCCATCGGCCAGCATGATGTAGGGCGCTCCGCCGACGGCATCGATCAGCTGCGATATGCTGCCAAGAATACCGATATTTTTTGAAGATTTTAGCAGTGTGATCTTTTCGTATTGCTTCGCAAGCGATGAAACGATGTCAACGGTACGATCCTCCGAGCAATTGTCGCGGATCATGAGAGTAAAATTGTCGTAAGACTGGCCCATGATTGAGCGGACTTGTTCTTCGATGAAGGAGCTGCCGTTGTAAACAGGCAAGAGGATCGATACGGAATCTTGCGTAGACACTAGACTTATAAGCTTTGAATGGATTAAGATTTCTTTATCTTCTCGACTTTGCAAAATTAAGAATTGGAAATTGAAATGAAAAAGTCAAGAAAAATTGCCTACCTTATCGCCTACGAAAGGCCGAATGGCAATCCTTTGTTAAAATCACAGGTCTACGATTTGCTAAAAGCGATCAAGGCAAAGGAAAAGAACCTGGATATCACTTGGTCTTTGTCCTTTCTCTAACGCCATGGGCGAATTGCGATTTTGCGATTTCGGTTGATAATGCGCAGGTACTAGTTTCACCACTCATTTAAAGCATGGTTGTTAGTGTAAAACACAGAGACACAGAGAGCACAGAGAGAAAGG
>JBAUVX010000260.1:0-4444 GCA_049583465.1 Waddliaceae bacterium
CCTTTCTCTCTGTGCTCTCTGTGTCTCTGTGTTTTACACTAACAACCATGCTTTAAATGAGTGGTGAAACTAGTACCTGCGCATTATCAACCGAAATCGCAAAATCGCAATTCGCCCATGGCGTTAACTCCTTAGTTCTTATCTATACACATTCAAACTCAAGAATTGGTTAAAAAGAACACTGTTCCCGGCTCTATTTTTCTTGCCATTGTCGACCAATGAATGCAGCCATTACTGCTGTGATCAACATCTTTTCTTTGCAAAACCTTTAAGGCTGCTAAATTGACTCGGGATGTGCAAAGGATGATAGTCGTATTTTCTTTAAATTGACCATTTTGCAAATTAATCAGCCCTGAATAGACCCTGTTTAATAGGTCTAAAAAACTCTCTCCACGCTCAGACCTTTCCAAACAGTTGGAATGATTGAACATCGCCTGAGCAGAAATATCTTCACCTAAAACTTTCTGCACCGGTCGGCCAAGCCAACCATCGCAGTTGATTTCATTCAGCCAAGAAACACTCTGAGAATCGGCTGCGGGAAATTGCTTCTTAAAAATCGAAGCCATTTGGGAGGTTCGTACGTTGCCCCCATATAAAATGGCAACTTTCCGATCCAATAACTCTTTTTTAAGTTTTTTTCCAATTTCAGCGGCATGTTTTTTTCCTTCTTCAGTCAAAGCATTCTGAATTGAATCAGGATCAGGATCATAGAAATTTTTTAGACGGCTCGCCAATGTGTCGGAATGTGTCACCATAATCACATGATGCTGTAAGGATAATGAAGAAAATTGCTCTGTATAGCGCAGCTTTTCTGAAGCCATCTTAAATCCACTCGGTACAATTGGAAACGACCGCTCTCCTTTATTATCCAGGGCACGAAGAGCAAATGCTGTTGTAACCATTTGCGATCCCCAGTATAGATTCTTTCTGCTCCCGGTATAGGCGACGTCAACGGGCCAGGAACCATCTGCTTGATGGAGATCCTGTAAACACTCCAATTCTTTATGCTTAGGAATCCCCATTTCAAATGAGACCAAGACGCGGCAAGCCAAATCAATTGGGTTCGATGAAGTGCCAAAACGTTCAGTCAATCTATCTGCAAACAAATTTTCAAACCGATTTTTCAAAGAATCAGAAGCTTTAAGAGCCTCCCACATAAAATAAAAAAAAGTTTCTTTACTGTAATAGAGAGTACCCTCGTCAGGCGATAAATTTTCTAAAAACGAAAAAAGATAATTTTCTGTAGTTCTACACTCATCTCCCCTGCCCATCTGATAAATAAACCGTAAAGCATTGGCACACACAGATGGGTCGACTCTCCTATCCCGTCTATCGCGTGGAGGGAAGTAAGTCTGAATGACTCCCTTCTCATCGACATTTTTAATGATGGCATCTGCCGCTTGTCGAGCCATGCTCATCTTTACTCTTCGATGCTTTAACAACACCACCATCGCAAGCGCGGTATCATCAACATCCGGAGGAAGTAAGGAACTGTCTTCAAAAAAACCAAATAAATTATTGTCTCGTTGATTTTCAGAAAGATACCGCAACCCAGTTTCGATAGTTATCGGGTCGAATTGTTTCTTCTCAAGCAAATCAAGAATCAAAATCGTATCAAAAATTTCGGGAAAAGGGGTTGGCATACTGGTACGAAAGTCAGAATACGCACTGACAACAGGTTGATAACACCGTCTTGCATTACACGTATTGATCAAGTAATCGTACCCCTTTTCGACCGGTGTCCTATTGTTCCTCAAATGCATTTGTTGTAATACACGAGCACTAAGACCGGCTGCGCCCCCCTTTCTACCTAAATCTGAATGAGAACGGCAAAACTCTCTGACAAAACGATTTGCAGCCATTTGGCGGTTTTTGGAAATGGCAAATCTACCCCCTTTCCGAAGAAAATTAGCCGGGGGGAGGGTCGGCTTTCTTTTTTTTTTCTTTACACATTTTATCTCGATTTTTTATTCTCTTTGCCACGATGATTGAGAAAGACAAAACGGTAAAAATAGCCCCTAACTCCAAAGAGTCCGAGATGATGGTACTCGGCTGCATGTTGACGAGTATCAATGCGTTAAATATTGCCGCCGATCGGCTCGATCATTCCGATTTCTATTACACCGAGCATCAAATCATTTTCCAAGCGCTAAAAACAGCATATAAAAATGATCAACCTGCTGATATCCATTTAATTTGCGAGGAGTTAAAACGGCAAGACAAGCTGCAAGCTGTCGGGGGCCCCGGTTACATCACGACGTTGGCGCAATATGCAGGCACCTCGGCCCATATCGAAGAGTATGCGACGATCGTTCATGACAAATCCGTGCTCCGACGGATGATCTACGCCGCCCAAGAGGTGGAAAAAAATGCCTTGGATGAACCCAAAAATGTTTTTGAATCCCTAGATGAAGCACAACAAAAGTTTTTTCAAATCGGGCAAACCTCTCAGTCTGCGTCGGGAGTCCTCATCCGCGATATCCTTTCAGGGGTGAAGTCGGAGTCGGCCATCCCCTATCTGAAAGAAATCGAACAGAGGCAGGAACGCTATAAAGAGCGCGGGGAAGAAGACCTGGGAATTACAGGCATTCCCACCCATTTTTTCGATTTGGATAAATTAATCAATGGCTTCAACAACGCCAATCTCATTATCCTTGCTGCACGTCCTGCCATGGGGAAAACAGCCTTTGCCCTCAATATTGCAGAAAACGTTTGCTTCAACAACAACATCCCCGTGGGCATTTTTTCGCTCGAAATGACAGCTGAACAGCTTGTGCATCGGGTGATTTGCTCTCAATCCGGTGTGGAATCGGATAAAATTATGACCGGCTCTCTCGATGGAAACGATTATCAAAACATTAACGAATGTGTCAATGAGATCCGGAACCATACGATGGTCATCGACGACCAACCGGGTCTAACAGTCACAAATCTTCGTGCACGGGCAAGGCGAATGAAGGAAAGATACCAAATCGGGCTTCTTGTCGTCGATTACCTCCAACTGCTGTCGGGGTCGGGGACCTATCGTGCAATCGAAAGCCGGCAGCTGGAAATTTCCGAAATTTCTCGCAGTATGAAAAATCTTGCCCGAGAGCTGAGCATCCCGATTTTGTGCCTCTCTCAACTATCCAGGAAAGTGGAAGAAAGGCAAGGCCACCGCCCCATGATGAGCGATCTCAGGGAATCGGGATCCCTCGAACAGGATAGCGACCTCATCATGTTTTTATTGCGAAGAGAGTACTATGATCCGATGGACAAGCCGGGCAAAGCAGAACTCATCGTAGCAAAAAATCGCCATGGAGCCATCGGCAATGTTAATTTAACGTTTCGAAAGGAGATCGCAAAATTTGAAAATCACTCTGCTCTCTCTTATGATGACAATGACGACGACAGCCAATGGAGCCCCCAAAACCGTAAAGAGCATTCCTCTTATTCTTAAAACCCGGGTTTAACACAGGGTTAAAGCGGGATTAAACAGCAGGCTGTAATCTCCTTAAGAAATCCTCGCCTCTTATAAAGAAAATGTCTGTGCCCCCGTACTCTTTGAGCCGGGTATTGATTTTGTCGGCTAAATCATCAAGAGATAGTTCTCTCTCTTCTCCACTATTTGGATCGAAAACGGTGTAAGCTTTCTCACTTATCTTCTTTACTAGTAAGGAGTGGCCTTCAAAACGAAGTCCCTGTTTCCAGACAATTTCGAGTTTTAATGTTTCTCCTTCTTTGATGTTTTTTAGCCCGTTTCCGAGCAATTCTCTATTGACTTCCACTTCTTGATTTCCTTTATTTCTTATGAGTCTCCATTGATCAAAGAGTGAAAAGATATTGTCGGGGTAGATTCCAAATAGAAAAGCGATGACACGATGAAAAACAGAATAGACCTTTAGAATATGACTTTGTTTTATACTGTCTTCATTCACAGCCTGAACGTTGATTTTCCCTTTTAGGAATAGAGGGTGATTACCCTTTCCCAATAAATTTGATTTCAATACGACATTGCAAATTAACTCGCATAAACCGTTGTACCTCTTATCAAATGCAAGTAATGTCTTATGCACGTCGTCATTCAGATGGTCGATCAAATCTTCCTTTTGATTGAAAGAAATCTTTGTAATTACTGCTAATTGCCCGTTTTGAGGAAAGAAAAGAGAGAAAGGATTATTCACTAACGAACAGTCTTTAAGTTTCCTTAATTCTTTGAGAAATTTATGAGAGTTGGAGCCTCTTACGCAATTAAAGAGGTTGTTTAATCCTGGAGCGATCCCATTTTTCAGCCTGTGAATGGCGGCGTCGGCCTCATCCCTAAAATCGGGGAGATCTTGTATGCCATTACCTTTTAATTTGAGTGGATGATTTTGAAAGGGAAATTTGAAGGGCCAAAAATCGGGATATTTTGGATTTATGCTCATTGGTTAGCCGCTCCTTTTTGTTAAAACAGGTTTACATC
>JBAUVX010000261.1:0-2052 GCA_049583465.1 Waddliaceae bacterium
CCTCCTAGATATGCTCTTATCGACAAACAGGTTCAAACATGTGAAAAAGGGATGCGAACTGATCACGTAGAACACTTTTTTGAATCTTGCCCATCCCATTGCGCGGCAGCGCGGGGATAAAAAAAACGCCTTTAGGATGTTTATAGAAGGCGAGTTTTCCTGTCAAATGCTGCATGATCGATTGTTCCGATACCTCGGCATCGCCGGTACGCACAACAATGGCAATCGGCGCCTCGCCTGAGTCCGGATGAGAAATACCCACGACAGCCGACTCAAGCACACCGTCTATTTCATCAATTAATAATTCTATCTCTTTAGGGTAAATATTATAGCCTGAAGAAATCACGAGATCCTTATCCCGGCCAACAAGATGTAAATACCCTTCCTCATCTATCTTGCCGAGATCTCCGGTAATGAAGTAGCCATCTTTGGTAAATGCTTCCTCGGTTTTTTTCGGCATCCGCCAATAGCCTTTAAAGACGTTTTCGCCCTTAAGTTCAATGCTTCCAACGGCATTCCGAGCTAATACAGCGCCTGTTTGCCGACAGGTGATGCGTACTTCCACGCCGGGCAGAGGAAAGCCGGCGGTTCCCGCTTTCCGCTTTCCGTGATAGGGATTCGATGTATTCATATTGGTTTCCGTCATCCCGTAACGCTCGAGAATTTCATGGCCTGTGCGCCGGTAAAAAGCTTCGTGAATCTCTGCTTTAAGGGGTGCTGAACCTGAAATGAATAAGCGCATATGACTGACATATTTTGCACTTAACCGCTCTTTATTGAGTAAGCGGGAATAGAAAGTGGGAACTCCCATTAAGCAAGTCGATGTCGGGATTAAATCCAAAATTGCCTCGATACTAAATTTTTCGAGAATGGTCATCGAGCAGCCGGAAACCATCGACACGTTAAAGGCAACAAATAATCCATGAATGTGGAAGATAGGCAAGGCATGAATCAAGCGATCGTTTTCAGTAAACTGCCAATACTCAGCTAAAACACCGGCATTAGATGCCAAATTGCCATGAGTCAACATTGCCCCTTTCGATTGCCCCGTGGTCCCCGAAGTGTATAAAATAGCCGCTGAATCATTTTTACCACAGGGAGTATCGGCAGTAATCGGCGTTAATTGCATTGCTTGTTCAAGCAACGAACCTTGCCCCGGGCCTAAGGTATGCACTGCGGCATGACATAACTTAGCGATTGCATGCGCTATGTCAACTTTTTCCGGACCGCAGACGAATATTTTTGGTTCCCCATCAGCGATGAAATAGCTTAACTCATGTTCCGTATAGGCTGTGTTCAGAGGTAAGTAGACTGCGCCTATCCTTATACAGGCGATATAAAGCATGATCGCTTCCGGACATTTATCAACTTGAACAGCAACGCGATCGCCCTTTTTAACTGAAGCATTAATCAGAGCTTGTGCTAATTGCCCGGATAATTGATAAAATTCACCAAAAGTATAGGACCTTCCTTGATGTACTTCCATGAACGTTTTGCCGGATCGTTTGTCAAAGCTTTTTGCAAAAGCTGTCATTAAATGATTATTCAACATGGCTCCATTTTATCCATCATATCGGACTTTATACAACGCAGCGAATAGCCCTAAATCATCCATTGCGAGCATTTTTGGCTTTGCAGATGCCCTCAGAATTACGTCTTAAGCGTGATAGGACCCGTGAACGGTTACCTCAATATTGCTTTGTACAGAGTAAACGCACACAACAATTTTTATCAAGCTGTTACGAACCGCAGGCACAAATTGCTACCCAAACATGCCGCAACCAGGAACATAAGTTCAATTTTTCCCCTTGATTTAAGAGACAGGCTTCTTGTTAAGATTATTATCATCAAATACTTAAAAATTTCATAGCTCCTTTGCTTTAGAAATCCCCCCCTAACAGAAAATAACTGTGTTCATGTATACTACCCACATTCCGCATGTTGCGCGGGCGATTTCTTCATCTTTTTGATTCTAAGTGGATTACAAAATCTCGATTGGTGACTACAGACCAAGCTTCGATTTTGTAACCCACTTAGAATCAAAAATCTATT
>JBAUVX010000262.1:0-16110 GCA_049583465.1 Waddliaceae bacterium
CCTTTCTCTCTGTGCTCTCTGTGTCTCTGTGTTTTACACTAACAACCATGCTTTAAATGAGTGGTGAAACTAGTACCTGCGCATTATCAACCGAAATCGCAAAATCGCAATTCGCCCATGGCGTGAATAAAGGGATTATTTAATGGGGATTGCCAAGGGGCTGGGTTTGGGGCAGAGCCCCAAGAAAAAGAACAGAAGGAGAATTTCGCAGGAAAGAGGGGTTTTACACATGACCGAGATTTTTCCTAGATAAGGTGAACAAGGCCTCTGTGGTCACCAATCGAGATTTTATAATCCGCTTAGAATCAAAAAGATGAAGAAATCGCCCGAGCAAAATGCGGGACTTGGGTTTTAATCCGGATATGGGGTATAATATTAATAGGTATGTAGCTGGTTTCAAATTTAATGAGGATGCAATGAAACATCCAACCCATCCGATCAGGTGGATCATCGAGTTTCATGGCGATACCCCTGTTTTTTCAGAGAATCTTCAGGAAGAAGACCGAAGAGGCAGCTTGGTTTTCCCCAACGGGGAACATGCTGCAAAAAAGAGGGCAGATCCGAATTTAGCAGTAGAGAAAATGACCAAAGAGACCTTAGAAAAGCTGCGTCAAGCTTATCGGGAGTCTCTAGAAGATCTTCAAAAAAGGCTTGAATACAAAGAACATCTTCCGAAAGACGAAGCCGTCGCGGAAAGTTTTGAAGATCTGTATGCTCTTATTTTCGAGGTGATTCGATTCATGAAACTCTTCAAGTCTCGAAAAAATCAACCCCCGGAAAACCATACCCACTAAATAACGCGTTTTCCTGTCCAAAACTCCCGTTAAATCCACTCTTTGTTCCCAATGCGGGTTTACTTATGCCGGTTTGCAGCCTAAATTCCGGCAGTCATTTTGTGACAGTATCTACAGGACTTCACTTTTCGCCCAACCCTGCGGTTTTATGAGGGTGCATTCAAATTAATCATATTTTTTCCTGGAAAAATTTGCCCTTTTGCATTAAAGTAGGTTCTGCCGAAGGGAGCATCTTGACCAGTCTGATTATGTACGCGCGCTCTCTTGAATCGGCTTTGTTCACAAAATTAGAAAGAAACATAGAACTGAAAGGTGATAACTCTCGTTTGAGTTAGGAAATCCTATCATTGAAATAAGTGTAAAGATTGTGCGTTTACCATCTTTTCCGACGAGGAAATCAAAGGTCTGAAAAAAGAATGCCAAAAATGTGTAGCCATTGCGTGATTGGAGTGAGCGACCTACAGGAAAACTACGAGCGAGCAAAGGGTGTTTTTTTTCATTAAAAAGATCCGATTTTGTGTGGAAAAGAGAGTACAAAATCATCAACAGCGAGAGGTAAGGAAGGGAATGTAAAGAAATGCTTAATTGTATTTTTGAAAGATAATCTTCATTTCTCTTCCCTCTATCCGTATTTTCTAAAATAGGAAATACGGACATTCGCTCAAGCGTTGACGGCTCTTTACGAGAGTATTATGCCTTTCGAAGGACGAAAGGTACCAGTATGCAAGAAATTTTACTCAATATCGAGTCCAAAGAAACTCGTTGTGCATTTCTCATCAACGGCATTCTTTACGATCTTGTTGTCGAAAGAAAAAAAGATCGTCAAATTACCGGCAATATTTATAAAGGCCGAGTAAAAAATATTCTCCATAACATTCAGTCTGCCTTCATTGATATCGGAGAAGGAGAAAATGGTTTTATCCACATTTCCGACATCATCGAAAACAGAAAGAAATTCGAAGAACTCTATGAACTGGACTTCGACATTGACAATGAAAAGGCAGCGAAACAAAACAAAGAGATCTCCATAGACGACGCCCTGCACATTGACCAGTCTGTTCTTGTTCAAGTCGTCAAGTTGCCGATGGGAACAAAGGGGGCTCGTCTCACATCGAATGTAGCTATTGCCGGACGCTATCTCGTTTTACTTCCCAATTCTTCACATCGCGGTGTTTCGCGCCGCATCGAAGAGAGATACATTCGAGAAAGGCTTAAAAAGCTGATCCGTGCTTTTGACATGCCGAAAGATATGGGACTAATATGCCGGACTGCCAGTGCATTAGCCGGCCAAGAGGTGCTGATTAACGAAGCTCACGACCTCATTTTTACTTGGGAGACGACTCTCCAAAAGTTTCAAAAAACTAAAGACCCCTGCTTGTTATATGCTGAATCCGACCTGATAAAGCGCGCCCTGATCACAGCGGTGGATAAACGTTTTGATCGTATTCTCGTCGATGATTATTCAACCTATCAATCCCTTAAGAAGATGTATAGCACCTATGCCAACGAGCATCTTCTCCGCATTGAATTTTATCGGGATAAAGTGCCTATCTACGAGAGATTTAATGTGGAAAGAGAAATCGATAAAACGCTTCGCCGCAAGATCTGGCTTCCAGGCGGCGGCTATTTATATTTCGATAGGACCGAGGCGATGTATACCATCGATGTGAATTCCGGACGAAGTGCGGGAGTCGATCGAGATGTCGAAGAATCCCTTGTTAGAATCAACCTAGAAGCAGCAGTTGAAATTGCTCGTCAACTTCGGTTAAGAAATATCGGGGGGTTGGTGATTTGCGATTTTATTGATATGCGCTTCAGAAAAAATCAGCGTCGGGTATTGGAGCGTTTAAAAGACTGTATGAAAGAAGATTCAGCAAAATGCACGATTCTAGGAATGAGTGAATTCGGGCTAGTGGAAATGACCCGTCAGCGAAGTCGTTGTTCTATCATACAAACAGTTTATACCTCATGTCCATACTGTAAAGGAACCAGTGTAGTCAAAAGCCACGAAAGTGTAGCCATTGAAATTGAAAGGATGTTGAAGAAGGTGATTAACTATTATCAACAATATGCTCTGAGGCTAATCATTCATCCCCATTTGAAAAAGTACATGGAGACAGAAGAAATAGAATTTTTAATCAATTTAGCCGAAAAAATGAATGCCCACTTGGAAATTGTCGGCGATGACAACACGCATATCAATGACTTCAGTTTTTTTTCTACGATCAACAATAAGAAAATTGACATTTAGCGCTTTCTCATGGACTTTCTTAAAAAATTGAACCAACTTCGCGATGCTGCCGTTCTTTCCGAAGAGATGGAAAACATTTTGAGGAGATTTTTCTTTAGCTATGCTGAAGCAATCGAGCAGAATAATGGGCAAATCAATGCGTATCAGCCATTGCTGCTGCAACTCCTTGACATGATTGTTGAGCAGATTCAGTCCCCCTTTTTATTTGCTCCTTATCACAAAAAAATCAAAGAGCCCTTTGATTACTATCAGTTTGGCTTAGACTTTATTCGCCCCATTGTCAAGCTAGATGCCTCTAGCTTATTTGGCCTGCATAATGTTGACAGCATCGTTTCCCATCTTTCAAAGGGCGGCAATGTGATTCTGTTTGGCAACCATCAAACAGAGCCCGATCCACAGGCAATCTGCCTGCTCCTAGAGCGAACTCATCCTCAGCTTGCGGATGATTTAATCTTTGTTGCAGGGCACCGGGTCGTCACCGATCCCTGTACTGTTCCATTCAGTAAAGGATGTCATCTGCTTTGCATTTACTCCCAAAAGTATATCGAACATCCTCACGAAGAGAAACATGAGAAATTGTCGCACAATCGGCATACAATGAAAAAAATGAGAGAGCTTCTCGATGAAGGGGGAAAATGTATTTATGTTGCTCCAAGCGGAGGAAGGGATCGTCCGGGTGTATCGGGTGAGATTGAGGTAGCCCCCTTTAATCCGCAAAGTGTTGAAATGTTTCGGTTAATGGCAGAACTCGCTTCGCATCCGACACATTTTTACCCTCTAGCTCTGGCGACTTTTGATCTTCTTCCTCCGCCAAACAGCGTGAACATCGAGTTAGGGGAGAATCGTCATACCATGTGCACACCGATTCATCTGGCATTTGGTTCAGAAATTGCAATCGATAAGCTGATGGGCGACGAGAGTCTCAATAAAAAGGAGAAGCGGAAAATGATAGCAGAGCATATATGGAATCAGGTCCGGCAACTTTACAGCACAATCATAGAAAGAACACGAGAATTGTGAACAGTAGAGACTTTTCCTTAGAGAAAAGTCTCCACGAGGGGCTATTAAGAACTTTTTAACTCGGGTTGTGCGGCAGCAGTTTTCCACGCAACCCGGGGTCCTACCCAAAAAGATTTAGTGAATGTAAACATTCATTTGATCTTCTCCATTTGCACCGTTTTTAACGATCCTTGCATTCCAGTGCCTAAAATCATCTACCACGATATCGTGAGCAGTAAAACTTATTTTTGGTGCATAAACGTGTCTTCCCGGTGCATAGATGGATACCCATTCACTAAGATTCATTTTGTTCCCTATTTTTCCTCCTGTAAGACAACTATCCAAAAATACTGTTGCATTTGGGGCAAGGGCTGAGAAGGGATTATTCCCCTTAAAATCTGTATGCACCGAAAGCTGATGATCATTAGATCTGACAGGATCTCCGAATTGTAAACTATGCTGAGTACCATGGCCTCCAATCACAAGGTGTTGAATCTCTCCTTTATTGTATTGATTCATCACTTCCTGCATTTCTTGGACATTTTGCACATAGACCAACTTTACAGAATGGTCTCGACTCATGGCGAGAAGCCGATATTTCAAGCTGTCATCTAAAGCAAACGAACCGTTCCTGTCGTTAACAGGAAAGAGATAAAGAGCTGTTGTCTTACTCCGGGGATGCTGGTAGCTGTAGGTAGAAAAATCCCGGTGTTGATGCCTTGGATTGCGAGTCATCTCAAACACTTGATCAAAGTCTCTACCCTGCCTGAAATCCACCCTTTTTGATCCATTTGGCCCGGTGTACCCTGTATCGAGAAAAGGATCTCTTTCAGGTACGCTGGAAATCGTCGTATCAGGACTTGATTGCTGCTCTAGAAGTCGCAGAAGTTCTTGAGCTTTAACCTCCAGGTTACACATTCTGCGCAAGCAAACGACCAACTCCTCAGCAGTTAAGTGGGGGTTTCGGGCGATCAATTCTGCAGCTTGTGCCGGCAGTTCATCTCCCTTATCTAAATCGATTCTCCTTGGTGCAGCACCAAGCCCGTTGTTAGAAGTTCCGGTGACAGAGGGCAGCGATCCGGGATAAAAGATTTGCTTTGCAATTTTGAGGACAGCAGCGTTTTCTGTATTGAGTGAGTGAGCATGTGTCTCAATAATTTTTCTTATCTGCCCATCTGTTATATTACAATGCCTATTTTCTAGTTTCATTAAAGCCAGCTTCGCGAACACGCAAACAAATCTATCGTTATTGTTTTCATTAATAAACTGGTCAAAATATCTAACAAGACCTCCCTTGAATTCACAAAAGATACATCAAGCATATCAACCCCTAATTTTTACTAGATTTAAAAAATGATTAATCCTAGAGTTTTTTTATTTGTTTATTTTAAATATTTCATTAATTTAATGAAAAGATCCTAAGACCCTGTCTAATTACCCACCCCCCCCCCTCTACACACACCCTCACTTCCCGAACTGTAAAAAGATCGTTGATGTTGAGTCGCTCACAAGGCAAAAAAACATATAAATTTTTATTTTAGCCTTCATGAACCATAATTTTTTTATGGATAAATTTGTGAAATACGGATAATATTAAAGATAAGAAAAATGAAAAGGTTTACTCTTTTTTTTCGACTATTCTCAAGATTCCGCTACCCGGTGGCCTTACCTGAAGATGTCGCCAAAGCCTTGGGAATTTGCCTGTGCAACTCCCTAGCCTTCGATGAATTTGTCCATCGCCTCACAAGGTCTTCTTGCCGCTCTAAACGTCTGATAAAGTTTATGCCTCGACAAGAAGCTGAAAAAGCGTTTATAAAGGCCCAACGGAAAGAACGTTTTGGAAAAAATACTTTGTTTTCTTATTATTTCACCGAAGGTTGGCTAGAGTTTGATTTGCAATTCGACTCCGAGGCTCGTTTACGCCGCCTCTATGTGCAGCATTGCTCAATCAAAAATGACCATGGAATAGAAATCCAACTATCTCGACAATAAGACCGCTAATCATGGCCCTCCCACAAAAAAAATTTCGCGAAATGGTTTTTCAGATGCTCTATAGCTATGATTTTAGCCAAGTATCTGAAGAAGAGATCGTCCCCTTTCTGATGCAAAAACTTGCCGTCACGAAAAAAGCTGCTCGCGACGCATGGTCGCGCCGGCAAAAAATTGTCGATCAACTTCCAAAGATTGATGCATTGATTGCCGAAAGATCAGAATCCTATCGCTTTGAAAGGATTAAAACTGTCGAATTAACAATCCTTCGCCTTGCTATCTATGAAATCCTCGTCGACCCCGCAATCCCTCCAAAAGTTGCCATTGCCGAGGCGATACGACTAGCTCGAAAATTCAGTTCGCCCGAATCGGCCTCTTTTGTCAATGCCTTGCTGGATGCCATCTATAAAAAACACCTTGGAGACACCTTAGATGAAGCAGCTCAGTGAACTCTCGACATTGGGAATCGGCGGCGGCGTTAAGGATTTTTTTGAAGCACACAGTATCGAAGAAATGCGAAAGGCCATATTGACATGCAGAAAAAAACGGCTACACTATCTTATCCTTGGAAAGGGATCGAACGTGTTATTCGATGACAGAGGTTTCAATGGAGCTGTTATCGTGAATAAAATTGATTTTATGAGAGAGGCTCGCCCCGGAGTTTTTCATATCGGCGCCGGCAATTCTTTTTCTTTGCTGGGAGTCCGCACGGCAAGACAGGGATGGTCAGGCTTAGAATTCGCTTCAGGGATACCCGGTTCTGTGGGAGGTGCCATCTTTATGAATGCCGGAGCTAATGGGACGGAAACGTGCGAAAGCTTAGATTCGATCGATTATCTGACCGATGAGGGCAAATATCAACAGATTAAAAAAGACGATGTCCGGTTTTCTTATCGCTATTCTTCTTTTCACAGCATGGATGGCAGTATTTTAGGCGGAACGTTTATTTTAAAAAAGTGCGATCAAGCAAGAAAAAAACAGCTCGAAATTCTGAATTATCGAAAAAAAACGCAGCCTTATGATCAGAAATCGGCAGGGTGCATGTTTCGCAACCCTCCCAACCACCACGCCGGCGCTCTTATTGAACAGTGTGGACTTAAGGGTTTTACCGTTGGAGGAGCAAAAGTTTCCGAAGTCCATGCAAACTTTATCATTAACACAGGAAAAGGAAAATCCGGAGATATTTTAACATTAGGCAAGCTGATCGAACAGGTCGTCAAGGAAAAAACTGGCGTTGAACTTCAGCTTGAGTTACGGTATATTCCCTATCGAACAAACCGAGGCCAACATGATCCATAAAGAAGTCCCGGCTTTTCGTGCGGATTTACATTGCCATTCCACCTGTTCCGATGGGACGCTTTCTCCTAAAGAAATCGTCGACTTAGCAAAAAGCCTTGGCCTTTCGGGATTATCAATTACTGATCACGATACGATTTGCGCCTACAAGTCTTCTCTTCCCTACGCAGGGGAAATCGGCATTAAAATGATTTCCGGAGTCGAATTTTCTACCGAGCACAAAGGGGTAAGCGTGCATATCCTAGGGTATTCTTTCTCATTAAAAAATCCGGCTGTCCATGAGTTTTGCTTGAAACATAAAGAGCGTCGCGAAAAAAGGTGTCTTGCTATTTTAGAACTTTTGCGTCTGCATCAGATGCCCATCTTGAAAGAAGAAATCCATTCCCTACAGCCAAAAGGGAATATCGGCCGCCCGCACATCGCCTTAGCAATGGTCAAAAAAGGATATGTGCAATCCGTTGAAAAAGCCTTTACCCGCTATTTGGGAGATGGTAGACCGTGCTATGTAAAAGGAGAGGCATTTTCTGTCGAAGAGTCGATAGACTTGATCCATCAAGCCAATGGAATTGCCGTCATCGCACATCCGCATTTGATCAAGCCTCCAGCGATCCTCAATGATTTGCTAAACATGGACTTCGATGGATTGGAGGGATATTATGCTAGCATCGGAAGCCGTACCCATGTCGATTGGATTGAATTAGCAAAAAAAAGAAATTGGATTGTCACCGGCGGATCCGACTTTCATGGGGAGATCAAACCTAATCATGCTCTTGGAAGCTCCTGGGTTGGCCAAGAAGTCTTTGATAGACTCCACGATCATTTTCTTTCGGCATGAAGCATCAAGACCAAAACTCCCCTTATCAACGCCTCTTATCCCGGCTCTATTCCTTTTCTTTACAGAGAGGAAGGAAATTGGGGTTGGACAACCCGCTGCGGCTTTGCAAAGAACTAGGCCGCCCCCAGGCATCCTACCCTTGCATCCACATTGCCGGAACAAATGGAAAAGGTTCCGTAGCAACAAAAGTGGCAAAGGGATTGGAATCAAGGTATTCGCACGTAGGATTATTCACCTCGCCTCACATTTCTTCTTTTCGGGAAAGAATCCGGATCAATGGAGAAATCATTGACGAAGAAGATATCGTCGGCAACCTCGAAAAGATTTTTGCCCTCGCCGAGGAGATGGGAATCCTCGCCACATTTTTTGAATTCACAACAGCGTTGGCTTTTCACTATTTTGCCCAGAGGCAGGTGAAGATCGCTGTCATCGAAACGGGTTTAGGAGGGAGGCTTGATGCAACCAATATTCTCTCTCCCCTCTTGACAGTCATTACGTCCATCAGCCTTGACCATACAGATGTTCTTGGAAAAACGCATCGAGAGATTGCCAAAGAGAAAGCGGGGATTATCAAACCGGGAATCCCTACGATCTTGGGTCCTTCTGCACACTGTGTTCCTGTTCCGAGCGAAACCCCCTGCATCAAAGTCTGCGAAGTTGGAGAACATGTTGAAGTAGAAAATCAAGCCATTGCCCGAGCAGTACTCGAACATCTCGACATACCTGAAAAGGTCATCAAAAAGGCTCTTACCACTCGACCTCCTTGCCGGGGGGAGGTGCTTGAAGAAGGGGGGAAATCTGTAATGATGGATGTCGCCCATAACCCCGATGCCTTATTTAAACTGTTTCGTTGGATAGATGTGCCCCCTCATCGCTTGTCTGTTATTTGCGGCTTGAGTAAAGAAAAAGATCTTTCCGCCTGTCTAACTGTGATCGGTCGTCATGCCGGCCGCATCCACCTTGTTCCCTCTCCAAATGGAAGATGTGCACAGCCGGAGCATCTCGCCGGCTTGCTTTCTCAACAAGGTTTTCCTTCATCACGAGTCACGATCCATCACTCGATCAAAGAAAGCGTCCATCATGTGCTCTCTCATCAGCAAAACAATGAACAGCGGGTGTTAATCTGCGGTTCTTTTTACATCATGAGCGAAGCACGCCAAGCATTAAACATCGAAGAGCCGCGCGACCCTGTTTGTTCTCAATAAGTGAAAGCCGCACAAGACGAATTATGGTGGCCAAATTCTTAGAAGAACCGTATAATATTAGATAGATTAACGACCACTAGGCTTAGCTCGACTTTGCAAAATTTTTGAACTCATCTGCAGAGAGAGATTTCATCCGGCGTAATGAATTTGAAGGATGGGTATTTACTACCCATCTTGAGAAGTTCATTTAGCCGAATTTTACCTCTCCAGGCATCTTCGTTCAAAAATTTTGCAAAGTCGAGATTAGTGTACAAACAAGAACAAAGAGCAATATTGAAAGGATTAATTTTATTTAAGAAACGGGAAGAGGAGCTGATCCCGCATCATTATGCCATTTTGCGATTATTGAAAGCAGGGAAGCTTTTGGGCCATGATATTAAGGTCGTGTGTCCTGAACAATTTGAACTAGTGGTTACAAGAGGCGACAGGAAAAGCATTCTCATCGATGGGAAGAGTGAAGCACTGCCGCAATATGTTCTTCCTAGAATGGGAAGTGAAACCACTTACTTCGGTTTGGCGGTTATTCGCCAGTTAGAAAAATTAGGAGTTTATTGCTGCAACTCTTCCTCATCAATCGAAAGGGTCAGAGATAAACTTCACGTGTATCAAATCCTTGCGCAAAGTAATCTTCCCACCCCGCGTGCCATGATGGCGAAATTCCCCGTTGACCTTGAGGTTGTCAAACGTGAAATTGGATTCCCCGTTGTCATCAAAAATATCATAGGAACTCGAGGAGAAGGGATCTATCTTTGCGAATCCGATGATCGATTTCTGGATCTTATGGAGCTGATCTACAGCTACAACCAGCAAGCCAATATCATTTTACAGGAGTATATTTCTTCAAGCCATGGAAAAGATCTTCGTGTCTTTGTGATCGGAGGAAGGGTTGTCGGGTGTATGCAACGTAAATCTCGGTCAGGATTTAAAGCTAATTACTCCCTAGGAGCTTCCGTGGAACCATTTCCATTATCCGAAGAGATCAAGTGGCTGGCAATCGAAACAGCCCGCTTGATGGATTTAGATATTGCCGGAGTTGATTTACTTTTCGACAATGATGGATTCAAAATCTGCGAGGCAAATTCTGCTCCCGATTTTGAGGGATTGGAAAAAGTGGTTGGAAATCATATCGCTGAGAATATTCTCGATTACATTGCAAACAGAACAAGCCGTTGTGTTGAGGAGGATCGATGTGTCGCTTTGTAGCCTTTAAAGGAAAAGAAAGAATTGTTCTTAAAAAATTACTCAATGAGTTGCCCAACTCTCTGATTTCCCAAAGCCGTTTGGCGAAAGAGTGTGAAAGCGGTTTGAATGCCGATGGCTTTGGCGTGGGATGGTACGACCAAGAGATCGATGCAGAACCCGCAGTGTTTAAATCGATTCAGCCTGCTTGGAATGACGACAATCTAATCAATATCTCATCGAAAGTGCGCTCGGATTGTTTCATAGGACATGTCCGCGCCTCTACCGTGGGCGATGTGAGTATTGCAAATTGCCATCCTTTCATCTATAAGCAGTTCCTATTTGCGTATAACGGAACGATCCATCACTTTAACGAGATTAAAAAGGACCTTCTCCTTCTTTTAGATCAGGAGCATTTTACAAAGATTAAGGGGCAGACCGACTCGGAACATTTCTTTTTTCTAGCGTGTAACATCATTGAGAAGGATTTAAAAGCTGCTAAGACGTTATCCTTGGCTAGGGGGCTATCCCGGGGGATTCGCCGGATCAACCAACTTTTAGAGAATCGCAAGCTTAAACAAGAGTATAGAATTAATGCCGTCTTAACAGATGGTAAAGCGATGGCTGCAGTTCGATATACATCCAACATGAACAACGCCCCTCTTTCGCTTTATTATTCTAAAAATGATTCTGTCGTGATCGCTTCAGAATGCTTAACAAACATACCTAAGGACTGGAAGGAGATCCCTGTGAATAGCGTTCTGACTGTTGATGAAGGGTTGCAGGTGACTATCGATCATATCTCACACTATGTAGAAAACGAGGGATAAAATGAATACAAACGAGAAAAAAGGAGCTCAAAAGAAAAATTCTATAAATAAGTGTTTAGGACCTATTGCCGACCTGGAAAAGCACCTTCCGGTTGATTGGTGGAGATCCATTTTTAACTCCATTTATTTAAAAACAGATGCCGATGTGATTGAAAACAACAGTGCGACGGAGAACGAAATCGACATTTTTCTAAATATCACCGGAGTTGAACCCTCAGATAACATTTTGGATCTTTGCTGCGGTCAAGGACGACACTCTCTCGAACTTTCAAAACGGGGATATCAGTTTATTACAGGAATCGATCGTTCGAGATATTTGATTCGACTGGCAAGGGGAAGAGTTCAAAAACTGCCTTATCCCATCAAGTTTTCAGAAGGCGATGCCAGAAAAATCCGTATTGCTGACCAATCCATGGACTGTGTCATGGTTTTGGGGAATTCATTTGGCTATTTCGAACAAGAGCATGACGATTTGAAAGTCCTTAAGGAAGCTAACCGAGTTCTGCAAGAAGGAGGAATACTCTATCTGGATGTGACTGACGGCGCCTGGATGAAAGATCATTTCGAAAAGAGATCTTGGGAATGGATTGATGATGAACTCATGGTTTGTCGAGAGCGGCACCTTGCTTCCGATCAATCTCGTTTGATTGCACGAGAACTCGTCACGCATACAGAAAAAGGAGTTGTTGCCGACCAATTCTATGCTGAACGGTTATACACTTTTGAAGAACTCAAATCACAATTGATTGCTGCCGGGTTTGAAAAAATCGAAAGACACGAAAATGTTAGAGGGGAATCTTTTCGAAATCAAGATCTTGGAATGATGGCAAACAGAATCCTTGTAACAGCAGCTGCCCCTAAAAAAGTAAAACCCAAGATCGACAGAAATCATACTAAAATGACTTGTACCGTACTGATGGGCGACCCGTGTTTACCGGATTCAGTTAAGCGCAACGGGCAATTTAATGAAGAAGATTTCGATACAGTCAACCGAATGAAAAAGGCCCTTGAAAAAGTAGATGGCTTCAATTTTATCTACTTTGACGATCATAAAAGTTTGCTTAGAAAATTTACCGCGCATCCGCCTATTTTTGTGATGAACCTCTGCGACGAAGGATGGAAGAACGATCCCTTCATGGAACTCCACCCTCCTGCGCTCATGGAAATGTTAAACATCCCCTATACCGGTGCAGGACCCGATAGCCTAGCCATTTGCTATAACAAAGCGATTGTACGGGCGATCGCACAAGACATGGATATGCATATCCCCAGCGAAATATGGATCGATCCATCTAATCACTCTGCTGCCATTCCAAGTATTTTCCCGGCGATGATCAAGCCGGCATTTGGCGACAGTTCTATAGGAATCACCCAAAATGCAGTTGTTCACTCTGCAGAGGATCTCGTCACTTACTTCGACAAGCTAAAAGCTGAGATGCCCGATGTCCCTATTCTTATTCAGGAGTTTCTTGATGGACGTGAATTCAGTGTCGGAGTGCTGGGAAATGGCGGATCAATGGAGGTACTTCCTATTTTGGAAGTTGATTTCTCAAAACTCCCATCCGACTTGCCAAAAATTTTGGGATATGAATCCAAATGGCATCCGGAGTCGCCCTATTGGACGCACATCCGGTATCAGCGAGCTGAGCTTGATGAAACAGCGATGAGATATCTGATAGACAACTCAATGAACCTCTTTCAGCGATTAAAGTGTCGAGACTATGCTCGATTCGATTTTCGAATGAATCTTTTAGGAGAGATCAAACTCTTGGAGGTAAACCCAAATCCGGGGTGGTGCTGGGATGGAAAAATGGCATTGATGGCCGAGTTCGCAGGGATTTCCTATCATGAGTTCTTGGAAAAGATTCTGAAAGCAGCAATGGAAAGATACCGTTTCTAGTCTTGGTTCACCACTAAAAGTGAGGAGGTGCCGTGGACCATGAGCTTTTAACGATGTAAATTTTACCTAGGGAAAAGAGTGTCAGAGTGCCACGAAAACTATTTTACCCCGAATCTTAAAACTTCACCATTTTCAGAGAGCATTCTCAGGGTTTGGAAAAAAATTATAAAAAAAATTCACCCCAGGAACGGGAAAAAGGGAAACAAGGAATCGTAGGAGCCGCTTGCAAAATTCCGAGGGCATACAACCTGCTATTCAGATTCTTCTAACATCTCTTTCAGTGGCAGATAGGAACCGGCTAGATAGCTAAAACCGTCAGCTATACTCACATCTTCGAGATCCTCTCCGGAGGCAATCGCATATGCTTTATCGAATGCTTTGCGAGCATCTCCGAAATTTTTTTGCAGCAATGCCTTGCCAAGTGCACAAAATGTTTTCACTTGTGCCTCTTCTCCAGGTTCAGAATTGGTCTGGCGGGTGATTGCACAAATTTCTTCAAAGGCTTTTTCGGGATTTATTTTTCCCACTGCTTCGGTAATTCGAGGTAAAAAGAAATTTTCTATTTCCACCCGATCATCTCCATCGCCGTCCCAGTCCCAGACGTAACGGAATGCTTCTGCGTAGTATGTGAAGACTAATTGAGGATCTATTGGTGCGAGTAAATCAGAGAGCCTTTCTATAGTATTTCCTTCAGAATCCACAAGTTGCAGCATCAATCGGGCGAACTCACCGGGATCCTCGAAGGCTTCTCTGAGGAATTTGATTCCTTCTTGAGGGCTCACTCGTGCTAATAAACTCGCGATCGCTATTTTTCGTCCCGTATTTTTTAACTCATCACTCTTGGCGGCAAAACTGGCTTCCTTGATGCATTTGACTCCTTCTTGAAAGTCTACTAACACTAACAACAGAGACATCTGTAAGAAAATTTCCGTTTGTGCACGAGCAGTGTCGATCTTTCCGACCTCGTTATACAACTCTCTAAAGAGCTTGATCCCTTCCTGCGGGTTTCTCATGGCTAGGAAGTAGGCGATTATTCCGCTAACAGTCATACGTGTCTCAGCAAGTTCAATCTCTTTCGCAGCTTTGTACAGTGCAAAGAAAGGCTCGCTGTTACGAGCAACCCGTAGTATATCCGGCAAGCGTTTGGACAAAATCTCGGTTGTCCGATTTCTATCCTCTTGCGAGACTGAGACGGATAGGTTTAAGTTTAGGGATAAGGGCATTGATAAGCTTTGAGAACCATACCCGGCACCCTGCGAATCATTCTTTTGCCAAATATACCTGTAACCCGACAAGTTATCGTGAATTTCAATATATGTCTCCATGCTACGAATTGCATCCATTGAAGTGACTGCTTTGCGAAATTTTGCATGGGGTGTCAATTCAACTGTGTCAAGGAATGCATCTGCTTTTTGAGAGTCAAATCTCTTTAGGATCTTGACGATTCCAAGTACAGCCTTGAAAAAAGGCTTTTTTGAGCCCAAAGGTAAGCCAAAAACTTTAGCAAGCCTGAGCTGAATAGGCTTGAGTATTTCTCGAATTTCTAAATCCTTCGGAGCTACAAAATCAACAAACAGACAACATGCCTTTATTACCCCAAATAATTCATTTCCGCAGCAACTATCGAGGCGCTTATCAGGGGGGTTGGAACTTTTCCCGGCATGGGATTCATACAAATTTACAATTTCCTTCAAAAAATTGACGGCTTGTAGCAAGTCTTTCGGTGCAAGGATCGGAATAAACTCGCAATGATTAATGATGTGTCCCCTTGTAACGTTCCAAGGATAACGCCGGCTCGGGCGAAAATCAGGCAACATGCAGATTTCGCGTGCTAATTGAGGCGCTTTCTTCCCGATCTCGGTGTAAACTTTAATTCTGTTCTCTTCACTGATCAACCTGGCAATCTCCAGAGCTTTTCGAGGATTTTCCGGTAGGACATTCAAGGCAATAGATGTAAGGATATCATCTCTTTTTATAACCTCCGCATCTTCTAGTTCGAAAGGTTCAAGAGCGTTTTGAAAGAATTCTTTTCGTAAGGTAATGATACGACTGCATGCTTGTCTAAAAAATTCCCCTTTGCGCACCCCTTCCGGAAAATTCTGTGGATCGATACCGAATTCCCTGATTTTCATTTTCCATAATGGAGGATTTTTGGTAATCACAGATGAAAATTCTCTGCAAAGACCGGCAATTACGGGATAGTTGTAGCAGGGTAAAAAAGAAAAAATCTTTGTGATCAAATCTTTAGGAATCGGTCTAAACGATGGACTGACCGCTCCTACGTTTCCTTCTGTTTGAATCAGCCGTGGTTTCTTTGAAGGAGAAGTATCCGATTGTTGAAGAGTGTCTATTGCCGCTGACCGGGCCGCAAAAAGAGGAGGTGTGATTTCCATCGATGACATAATTATTCCCTATTTTTTTCTATTTTTTAAAACTGAAACCTTATCGTAAATAAACATTACCGTCAATAACCGGTCTTGTTTTTTCCGGTTCCATCACTCAAGAGCAGATATTTACCATCGAGAAATACAAATTTTTCCATTTGTTTTCCTCTTTGCAAAGCAGAAAAAATAGAAGTGAAAGCCGGGCGGAGTTCCCCAGAATCGACCTCATCTAGTGCTCTGTCAAGCTTAAATTAAGAGGTTGGGCCGCGCGAAAGCTCCCGGGGTTGAACGATCGTAAAAGGGATTGTATTGAAAATACTACCCACATTCCGCACCTGCTCCGCAGGGCAAGGCTGCATTTTGAGGATTTTTTTTTCTCAAGCCTAATCAGTAAAGCGAATTTCTAAAGATTTTTTCCCATTCTCCATTTAAAATCAATTTTTTTTGT
>JBAUVX010000263.1:0-8313 GCA_049583465.1 Waddliaceae bacterium
GTAATATCCACCCTTACTCTACTGTCTCTGTGTTTTACACTAACAACCATGCTTTAAATGAGTGGTGAAACTAGTACCCGCGCATTATCAACCGAAATCGCAAAATCGCAATTCGCCCATGGCGTTATTTAAATTTTTCTTACAATGTCATGCGCCATTCATGAACCCTAAGGCCGGGCCCGTCTGTGAAGTTATCTTCTGTGATGATATCTCAATGAGCCTGACAAGCGGATCTTTTCCCCCAGCACTTTGGCATTTTGCCGGATTTCTGTGTTCGTCGTCACTTTGTGAATAGCATCAGCCAACTTCTTGACCGTCAATTGTTTCTGTGGAATGGGTTCACGACCGGCTCCAAGGGCATGAACACGTCGGCCCCAAAAGGATTGGTCGCCAAAGAAAGGACAAATAATCGTGGGACAACCGGAACGCAACCCTGCAGCTGTCGTCCCTGCACCTCCATGATGGATGACTGCTGCCATATGCGGGAAGAGCCGGTCATGGGGAACGTCATCTACACTGATCATCGTCTCCGGCAACCTATCCACTGCCAAGCCTCCCCAGCCGGCGGTAATCACACCTCGTATACGTGCCTGTTGCAATGATTCAATGACAACGCGGGCCAACCTGCGAGGATTGCTCCCTGCCATACTCCCAAAACCGACATAGACCGGGGGGCTGCCGGCGACAAGGAAGTCTTGCAACTGCCACAGAGCACTAGGCCAGTCGCTTGGCACCGGGGCAACATGCCGGCTGTAGGCGTGCAAGACGGGAATGTGTTTGCCCTTGCTGGTATGCAACTGATCCATCCCCCTTGCTTGCGGAGGCAGATGATGGTCTTGTCTCCACTCTTTGATGTAGCGGATGCCGAAAAGTTGCGCTAATTTTTGCACGAGAGTATAGGTCAGCTTATTGTACCATCCCCCTAATTTCAAATGAGGAAAGCCTATGTTGGGAAACTCTGCAGTCGGCACATACATCGGGATGGGAGTCGCCATCGACGACCTTCTTCCGATTGCACAAGCTTGATTAACTCATCGTTCAAAAAGCCGTAATGCAATCCGTGTTCGCTGATCAGGGCTTCGAAACTGCAACTCGTACAGAGCGTGACTGCATGCCCTGCAGCTTTCAACCCTTTGCCCAGGGCAATATAGGGCTGGACATCACCCCGAGAGCCGAGGGTGGCAATAAAAATGCGCATTAGCCTGCTTGGGGTATTAAACCCGGGTTATTAAGTCTGCTCAGCAAAGCCAAGAATGTAACCGTTGCAATCGCGAATATAGAATTCCCGCATGCCATACCATGTTGTCGCTAACTCTTTGACGATGTCTACTTTCTTCTTTAATGCCTCGTACATGTCATCAACGTGTTCGACCTCGAAATAGAAGGAAACCGATCCGCCGATCTTCGATGTTTCAATTCCCGGAAGGTCTTCGAGCAAACTCTCTTTTTCCTGAAACATGATTTCCACACCATTTGAGGACACTAGTGCATACACATAGTCTCCGGCCTCATCTAATGTTTCGACAATTTCATTGGTACCCTTTTCAACTGCCATGCGCAAAGCAAATCCCAACGTATTTGTGTAAAATTGAACGGCTTTTCGCACATCTTCAACCATTAGATTCGGCGTTAATTTTTTCCATGTGATGTTCATGACTCTTCTCCTTTTGTTGTTGGTTCTACCCACCGGCCATGGGCTTTGATGAGCGCGGCCAGCCGGTCATCAGCATCAGCAAAATCGATAAATTTTTCTACCCGTTCCTTACCGACATACAGATCGATTTTCCCCGGCTTTGACCCCACATATCCAAAATCGGCATCTGCCATCTCTCCGGGGCCGTTGACAATGCATCCCATGATTGCAATTTTCACTCCGGGCAGATGGGAGGTTCGTGCACGAATGCGTTTTGTCACATCCTGCAGGTCGAAAAGAGTCCTGCCGCAACTCGGACAGGAAATAAAGTCTGTCTTGATGAGGCGCATCCGCGCAGACTGGAGAATAGTAAAGCTGAGACGGCGAAGAAAGGGCAAATCATAAGGCCCCCTAATCCAGAGGCCCTCTCCCATCCCATCGCATAAAAGGGCGCCAAATTCTGCCGCAGCTTGTATCAAGAGGTCTTCTCTAGAACAGGCGTAGGAAAAGCTAAGAATGACGGGGGTTTGGATCTCTTTTTTGCGGAGCCATGCAAAAAAGCCCCGACAGTAATGAAGGCGGTTGTCTTCCGGACTGAGAATAATCATTTTGGGATGAATGGCTTGCAGTGCTTCCCATTCTTCAGGGGTTTCACGAGAAATGGCGACCGCATCAGGTCCATCGCCATCTTTTGGTGAACGGATCGCTGCAAAAGTTTTTCTTTTTGCTTGCCGTTTTGCCTCTTCCAAGGTGAGAGGACGAATCACGCTGATGCCCATCTCTTGCAGCCGATCAAAAATTTTGTGATGAGACCGGTCGCTGACAACGAGGCAATCGACGCTGGATGCCGTCAGTTCGGGAAACCCTTTCTTAGTGCCGCATCCCAGAAGGGTCCAAAAATTTTCTTGTTCCAGCTCATCAACACAGGCACCCGCCATCACCGTCCCCTGCCGATGCATTGAGATTCTCTTTGGAAAAGCGGCCTGGCGGCGGGTGATGCTGTCGATCTGCTGATCATGCTCTTCAGAAAAAGGGATTCCCTGACCTTCGTATGTTGCTGAAAACTGCACCAAACGCCGGCAAGGATCGATTTCATGCCATGGATCTTCTGTCAAGGAAACGCGGATGGTATCTCCAATTCCATCGAGAAGGAGCGACCCTATCCCCATTGCCGATTTGACCCGCCCATCTTCACCTTCTCCGGCTTCTGTCACCCCCAGGTGGAGAGGATAATCCCAATCCAGGTCGTACATTCTTGCGACAAGCAGCCGATAGGCTTGGATCATCACTTGAGGATTAGAGGACTTCATGGAAAACATGAAATCGTGGAAATCATATTTCCGGCACACGTTCGCAAATTCCACCGCAGATTCCACCATCCCGCGCGGTGTATCTCCATACCGATTCATGATACGATCGGAAAGGGATCCATGGTTTGTCCCTATGCGCATTGTCCGATTAAGCTTTTTGCATTTTTCTACAAGAGGGGCAAAGGCCTCTTCGATTTTTTCAATCTCTTTGGCGTAGGAGGCGTCATCATACTCGAGCTGCTTGAATGTCGCCCGCTTATCTACATAATTTCCGGGATTGATCCGCACTTTATCGACAAAATCAGCCACCTTCATGGCTGCCGGAGGGAAAAAATGAATGTCGGCAACGAGAGGGATGTCGCAGCTCTTCTTCAACAATCCGTTCTTGATGGCTTCGCATGCTTCGGCCTCTTTCATTCCCTGCACAGTCACCCGGCCAATCTCACAACCTGCGTCGGCCAGTTTGATCAGC
The DNA here is from genome assembly GCA_049583465.1 of Waddliaceae bacterium. Taxonomy (GTDB): domain Bacteria; phylum Chlamydiota; class Chlamydiia; order Chlamydiales; family Waddliaceae; genus JBAUVX01. The sequence continues at coordinate 3,416 of JBAUVX010000263.1, forward strand.
TGTTCGATCGTTGCCTCCACATCTCGAGTGCTCGACGTTGTCATCGACTGAATGCGGACCGGATTGTCTCCCCCTACACCCACACGGCCTACCATCACCTGGCGGGTTTGACGTCTTTGGGTCGAGAAAATCGATGAACAGTATTTCATAAGTCATTGCATGAATTTTTACCAAAGAATATACTAAAAGAGTAGAAACGGCCAACAGATTTTTTTGCTTTGAGCCATGCCGCGAAGAAACACTTATGACACACAACTTCACCGACACTGTCAGTCAGACATTGCAAGAAGCTTTTAGCGAAGCACAAAAGCGCAAGAACACTGAAGTGACCGAAAATCATCTGCTTTGGGCCTTTTTAGAAAATCCTCAAGGCTATTTCCACTCCATCCTCGAAAATTTAAATGCACAACCTCATGTGTTATTAGGACAAATCGAGGATAATCTCAATAAACTTCCGACCTATTCAGGAGCCGCAACAGAGCCGCCCAATCCGGCCAGAAATTTGCAAGGGAGAATCACCGATGCCCAGCACCTTGCTCAACAGTGGAAGGATTCTTATACCAGCAGCGACCACTTTCTTCTCTCTTTTTGGAAAAACGGCGGCGAGCCCATCGCAACCTGGAAGAGTCAAACGGGAATTTCCCTGCAAGATCTTGAAAAACAGATCAAAAAAGTTCGCGGGACCCGCCATATCGACTCGCCCGGAGCAGAAGAGAGTTTGCAAGCATTAGAAAAATTCTGCCGTCCCCTCACAACTCTTGCCCGTAAAGGAAAGCTTGACCCGGTCATTGCCCGCGATGAGGAAATTCGTCGAACGATGCAAGTGCTGAATCGACGAACTAAAAATAACCCCATGCTTATTGGTGAGCCCGGAGTGGGAAAAACAGCCATTGCCGAGGGACTGGCCCTTCGCATTGTTCAAAATGATGTTCCCGATTCCTTAAAAAATAAACAACTCTTTGCCCTTGATATGGGAAGCTTAGTTGCCGGAACGAAATATCGTGGAGAATTCGAAGAGCGGCTCAAAGGGGTGTTGCATGAAATCGAAGCGAATGAAGGGAAAATCATTCTTTTTATCGACGAAGCGCACACGTTAGTGGGTGCAGGAGCTGCCGAAGGGGCAATGGATGCCGCCAACCTCCTCAAACCTGCTTTGGCTAGAGGCACCCTCCATTGCATCGGAGCCACTACACTAGGCGAGTACCAAAAACATATTGAAAAAGATCCCGCTTTGGAACGACGATTCCAGCCGGTGAAGATCCGAGAACCCAGTTTAGAAGACTCCCTGTCGATCTTGCGAGGGTTGAGAGAACGTTATGAAATTTTCCACGGAGTGCGGATCACCGAATCTGCTCTGCACGCTGCCGTCTTTTTATCTTCCCGTTACATTACCGACCGTTTTCTTCCCGACAAAGCCATTGACTTGATCGACGAAGCTGCAAGCATGATCCGTATGCAACTAGGAAGCCGCCCCCTTCCCATCGATATCAAAGAAAGGGAACTGTCGACATTAATTATTGAGCAAGAAGCCTTGCGACGAGAAAAACCCGATGGCGAAGAGGGGAAAAAGCTCGAAGGGAAAATCGCACAAATGAAAGAGGAGCTGGCAGCCTTAAAACAACAATGGGAAGAGGAAAAAGGGCTTCTGGAAGATGTTAAAGAAAAAAAGAATCTTCTTGAACAATACAAGTTTCAAGAAGAAGAACTAGAAAGAAAAGCCGACTACCAAAAGGTTGCAGAGTTGCGCTATCAAAAAATTCCTGAAATACAAAAAGACATTGAGCGCGCAGAAGAAAAATTGCACGACAAACACAACCGCCTTCTCCAGGAAGAGGTCGATGAAGAATTGGTGGCTCTCGTTGTCTCTAAATGGACGGGAATCCCTGTGAGCAAAATGCTCGAAGGAGAGGCCGAAAGACTTCTTCATTTAGAAAAGGAAATCGGAAAACGGGTCATCGGCCAAGAGATGGCCATTGCTGCGGTGAGCGATGCCATCCGTCGGTCGCGCTCCGGCCTGAGCGATCCAAATCGACCTATGGGTGTTTTCTTGTTTTTAGGACCCACAGGGGTAGGCAAAACGGAATTAGCCAAAGTTTTAGCAGAACAGCTGTTCGATCAGGAAGAGGCCCTCATCCGCCTCGACATGTCGGAATATATGGAAAAACACACAGTCGCAAAATTTATCGGCTCCCCGCCGGGCTATGTCGGCTATGAAGAGGGAGGGCAGCTGACAGAGGCCCTGCGTCGACGCCCTTATGCTGTCGTTTTGCTCGATGAAATCGAAAAAGCCCATCAAGATGTTTTCAATATTTTATTACAAATATTTGACGATGGCCGACTCACTGACAGCAAAGGGAGGACGGTCAATTGTAAAAACGCCCTGTTTATTATGACATCTAACTTAGGGTCGGAAATTCTTCTTGAAAAAATCAAGACATCAATAGAACACTTGACCAAAGACGATATTCTCTCTCTGTTAGAACCGGTGATTCGAAGCAAATTTCGTCCGGAATTTCTCAATCGCATCGATGAGATCCTCCCATTTCTTCCCCTCCAAAAGGAAGAAATGGAAAAAATCGTTGAAATCCAGCTGAATCAGCTTTCGGAGAGACTCAGCACCAGAGAAGCCACTCTCAAATGGACTCCGGATGTCCTCAAATACCTAGCAGAAAAAGGCTATGATCCCATCTTTGGCGCACGTCCATTAAAACGGCTCATTCAACATGAGGTCGCCAACACGATTTCAACAGCTATCCTGGAAGGGAAAATTCCTCCGCGAAGCACCATCCATCTCACAAAGGAAAAAGAGGAGATCGATTTAGTCATCGAGAAGGATACCCATCCATGAACCTATCTCACTAAACGCTTTTCAGCCGATTTTTTGGATCTTGAAGGTAATTTTGTGATGAATTTTGATCTCAACTTATGAAAGTTGAGTGAAAAATTGAGCGCAAAAGCAGCCCAAGAGGCAAGAAATCGGCAAAAATGGTTTAGTGAGATAGGTTCATAATCAAGAACTGGATTTGAAAGGGTATACAGCCAAAGTTTTATATCCGCATGTGAGATAGGGCTTGATTAAGTTCCTCGTTATTGAAAGGCTTTCCAGTGTAGATATTCCCCTCGATTCCTTCCCAATTCATGCTCTTTAAATCGTCCCAAGAGATGGAAAGATCGACTTTTACCGGAAAGAACGTAAAAGGCAACTCATGGGGGCCCCCATTTTTATCCAGCATATCGAAAATAATGTAAGATACTGAGACTCTAATTCCCTCAGCGGTGGTTTTAACCTCATACAACGAGGGCCACTGGATTGGTTTTTGGAAGGAAAATTTTTTAAATGCAGGGGTAATGAGCCCTTGATTAAAAAACTTTTGGAAATTTTCGAGTCCCTCCCTTCCTGAGAATCGTTCGATCTTGTTAAACAATTTTAGGTGATTGCTGTACTGCGCATTTTTTTTTCTCAATTTCCACTTAGAAAACTCATCTTTATTCAAAGGCAAGGGTTCGCCATCGAAAATCACTTTTGCCGGCCGTTCATAAAAATCCTTTTTGAACTGGCTGTCTATATGCTCAATCGCATTCTTCCCAAAATGAATCGGGTCATATTCCCTTTTATACTGTCCATGAATTCCCTCAATATGGTCTTGCTTGACTGTCAGATTTTCGTTGACTTCCGAAACGCCCGTTCCCCAGTCGGCGGCAGGATCTATCTTCGCTGCAAGCGTATTTTTGAGATCATCTGAAAGAGATCGGAAAAATACGTTTGATTTCATTCCCCTAGAAAGGAAATTCAATAGGTCGGGATTTACCGGAGTTTCTTCTCCTTCATCTGAGACAACAGAAGAAAGCTCCCCTTCCCTCTTCGGCGGCAACCTCTCTTTTAACTCCTTCAAGAAAGCGGGTGATTGTGCCGGTACTTGTTTTTCTGCCGGCTTACCCCTTAACTCCACTCTCTTTTCTGCCGGTCTTTCCCTGCCTCTAGAGACCCTAGCTGCCAACCGGGAGATTGAGGTCGTCAAACGCCTGAATTGATTAGCTATCCCGTTTATTAATCCAGGGATTACTTTGTTGACTTTTTTTTCAGAAGGTCGGTTAACCTCTGCCGGCCGAATCAGATTTACCTCGGGAGCTTTAAATCTTTTACTTACATTATCTAAGCGCATCTTTAAAACTCCTCAATTATTATTATAAAGTTATTTTTATTTATATAATTATTATACTATAAATCTCGTTTTATTAAATATATTTAATATTTTTGTATTAGAAAGGATTACATTTCAAAGGCTTTCCCCTCTTCAGAGCCTTGTTGCGTAAGTCCTCCCAAAAAAAATCAAACGCAAACTCCCATGAACTTCGTTCACAATTATCGATGAAAATTGGGCTCTATTGAATTAAAAGTCCATGACCTATACTCTTGACATGGTGGCAAGGAAGAATACTTTTAAAATGCCGGGAACAATGAATTTGCAGAAGATCGTCGACTTAGTGGTGGATTACCCCGCAACGCAAACTGATCAGTCGGTGTAAGTACAATATACTGTTGGCCCGCTTAGTCGGAGACCACGCAGGGGAAAGCTTGAATCCCTTACCTGACACGCAAATGATATTGGAGAAGGCTTTTTGAAAGGAAGGAGGCAAGAAATTTGATGGTGGATCATAGCTTTAGGCAAAGGCGCATGGCCGGCACCAGAGTTTTTTTGTGTCATCAGCAGCGGGAAATTTTCAGGGGAAAGTCGCAAAGTCGCAAAAAAGGTTTTAAAGTATACTGGCTCCCAATTCTTGGACAAATTTTGAAGGTCCACTTTGCGCATTATTAGTGTATAATCCACTAAAAATAAGGTGACCACATGACAAAGAAACTGCAAAGAAGAACACCAGAGCTAAAAATGGAGGTGGCT
>JBAUVX010000264.1:0-6302 GCA_049583465.1 Waddliaceae bacterium
CCTTTCTCTCTGTGCTCTCTGTGTCTCTGTGTTTTACACTAACAACCATGCTTTAAATGAGTGGTGAAACTAGTACCTGCGCATTATCAACCGAAATCGCAAAATCGCAATTCGCCCATGGCGTCAACTATGCAGCTTTAACAGTTATTGCCAAGTGGTTGAAGACAAGGTTCTTGTCGAACTCAAAGCCGCTGAAAATAATCATCCTCTATATAAAGCCCGGGTGCTAACTTATCTACGTCTAACTAATCTCAAGTTGGGCTTATTGCCGAACTTTGGGCAATAGAGGTTAATCGATGGACTATCTAGGGTTGTAAATGGATTTTAAAACTCCGCGACTCCGCGTTTTACTACCTGTAGCAGGAGTTTTCCACACAACCCGGGTTTCAAGAAGAGCTGAACCGCTACAAAAACAGAAGTAGTCGTAACAGCTCAACTCCCTCTTGTCCGAGCAGGAAATCTGCCGCGACCCGGAGTTTTAGGTCCTAATACTCTATTCCTGAGTGTTCCATCCGTCGTTGAGTAGGGGTATTTTCGGCAATACGCAGGATTTCTCTCGCCTTGATAACCGCTTCTATAGGAGATGTGACTAGTAGCAAGAGATTGCGGGGTAACCTTAAAGTAAAGTGTTTCATGCCTGCGGTTAGACTTACAAAAGGAACAAAAATGAGAAAGGCTCCCAAAAGATTTCCCAAGCCTTTGAGAATGCTCTCTGCAACAGCACCTACTCGCATGGCCACTGTGGTTAAGGCAGAGGCCAATGCAAGGCAAGGAGCTAAGAGTATGCGCTCAATAACGTGGCCATTTTGCCTTCCTTTCATTGTTTCCTCGAAAAAATTTCTCAACTTTGCACCCAACCACTCCGCTGCGCCGTCTTCTAGAGTCATATGATTTGTTATAGTCATTACTTTTCTCCTTTGTTTTTTTATTTCACGATTTTTTCTTAAAGATGATACTGATTTAGTTAAAGTTATTGCAAAGAATTTAATAACTTATTGTTAAGATCTTTCCAAAGAATTATATGGTTCTAGGCTGTCAAGTACCGTGAGGCCGGTCTGAATGGGTAGCAGGGACCTGAAAATAAAACTTGATTTGATTTAAAAACATATCTAAAGAATGCAGCCAATCATCTTCGATCGGTGTCTCAAAGGCAAGCTTGTCTCTGATTGCTGCATCCAGCCCCCCGCACATTTCACTGACCATTGAGTATCCGTAAGTCCCGGCACTGCCTGAAATGTTGTGAACATCTTTGTGCAAAGCCTCAAGAGTATCCTTATTGGGATGTTTCTGCAGAGACCTGACAAGGCGGGTTAAGTGGATGATTGTCTCGCAAATGTTTTTATCATACCTGTCTTTCAGCGCTTGCAGTCTAGCGTCTTTCTGAAAAGTTTGTGCAGACAGGGAAATGTCCCCTTTTATTAGGTAATTGCAGAGTTCCCTGATCTGCGGAGGGGAGATGGGCTTTTCTAAAACATAGCTGATCTTCTGGGTTTCTTTCAAATAACGAAAACTGTCTTCATCTCGATACTGTTCGGAAAGGATGATGAGGGGAGTCGCCGCCCCTGTACTCCTGACTTCTTCGATAAGGTCAAGCTCGTGATCAATCAAAAAAGCATCATATGAGGCCGCGCTGATGTTTTTACGGCCCTCCGGCCAATGGGAACATGCTTCGATGGAAATATCGATCGAATCGGTAGAAGCTGAAAAATAAGCGATAAAATCCGGATCAGGATCCAAACAAAGCAAACGGAACGTTGAGGGTTTTTCTTTATCGGGCATTTGATCTAATCCTTGCAATGAGTGCTTCATTGGTTATCATATTTCATTTTTTCTGAACAGATCGACGTCGATCCAGCATAATTTTTAAAAAATCTCTTAATAAATTTTTCATTTTTTGGTCCAAAATTTCCGTTGTGTTAATGTGCCGATAGATATTCAATCCAGTTGCACTCATGCCAAAGAAATTTATTTCGCGATTGTGTTTCGCTTTTTTCATTAATGTTCTGCCCCTTTTTGGTGAACCGTGTGTGTTTCCTTCCTTTACTCTAGCCGATGCCGAGGCCGTTGCCTTAACAAACAACAAAGATATTCTGGCAATGCGGCAGTTAGTAGAAAAGGTTAAGCAGGGGAGGCTCGAATCCATTTCAAAATGGCTGCCCGAAGTCAACCTCATTAGCCGGGGTTACAAAACCGAGCGGGTCCAAGAAGATACGGGGACCCGGAGCTCTTTTATCAGCCAGCTTTCTCTCACGCAAGCGCTTTTCTCTCCGGATCGATACTATCAAGTCAAGATTTCGAATTTTGAAGTGATGCAGCTCAATGCTCTCTTTGATGCCCTTATCATCGATGTTCTCTATGATATTCGCACTGCATATTACGCGATACTCTTAGACTATGAAAATATTGCAGTAGCTAAGAGAACTGTCGACCTTTTTTCAAGTTTAGCCAAACGGATGGAAGCTAATTACGATATTGGCTATTCCATCCTATTGAATGTTAACCAAAGCAAAGTAGCTATTGCCAACGCAACTTCTGTTTATTATCAGTCGGCCAAACAACTCGAAGTCGATCTTGATAGACTTGCCACGTTGCTGGGCTATAACTCCGGTTCGATAAAACTCCAGTTTGCCGAGCACGGTATTCCCATTTTTTCTATCCCCGACATTGCCGAGAAGGTCGTCCGTGTCGAAGAGATTTTTGCCAAACAAAAAAAAGAGGGGGAAATTTATCAACCTTCATTTCCCGAAAGGGAAGAGCGTCTGATGAAAAATTTGTACAGTCAATACGAGATTGAGGATTGGGAAAAAAAGGCTCTCTTGTATCGGCCTGATTTGCAAGCGAGATGCGCGGAATGGAAGATTGCAGCGGAACAGGTCAAAAAACAAAAGGGAGAATACCTTCCCTCTGTACGGCTCGAAGCTAATTACGGAGGGTATCCCACAAGAATGCTCGATAATCCTTCTTCAGGTTTTTTCAATCAACATTTTAACTGGGCGGTTGGTTTTTGCCTTCATTGGCTCGTGTACGATGGCTGCGGGAGAACCTATCGCATCAACCAAGCAAAGCATGAACGTCAAGCGAAGTGTTTAGAATACTCCAAAGGGATTCAAAGCCTTTATGAAGAAATTCGAAAACAAATTTTTACAATCGAAGAATCAGTTGCGAACTATGTGACAGCAGAAGGGAATGTGAAGCTTGCCGAGCAAACACTTACTCTTGCCGACAAGCAGCTCGATATTGGATACATCACCGTTTTCGATTATCAAATCGTCGTGAATGCCTTGATCCAAGCGATTAACATAAGAAACCGGGCCCGCTTTGATTTAATCCGCGGCTACTATGGGCTCAGGCATGCATCCGGAGTTGATTTAATGGCATGCCCAAACAAGTTCAAAAATTGTCATTGACCGGAAGATGAAAACAAAAAAAACCTTCTATCGCTCTGCGCTTAAACTAAGCGTTGCCGCCTTTATTCTCTTTGCCATTGCCGCAGCTGCTGTCTTCTATTTCATGAAAACAAGAGATTATGTCTGGACAAATGATGCCTTTATTGAAGGTTATGGGACAGATTTAAGCGCAAATGTCACAGAGCGCATTCTCGGCCTTTATTGTGAAGAGGGGGATGTGGTCAAAAAAGGAGATCTTATCGCTCAGCTCCAAAATAACGTCCCATTGGCGCAGAAAAAAGAAGCCGAGGCACAGATTGAAAGCCTCGCTAAAGAAATTCGCGTTAAGAAGGCTTACTACAAAAAAATTCGCAACGACTATATCCGTGCCTTAGAAGGGATTGAAGATAAGGTCATCTCAGCGCAGGATTTCGATCATTCCGAAAAAGATTTTAAAATGGCCGAAGCTGAACTTGAGCTCGCCTATGCCAACTCAGAGCTTGCGAAAGAGCAGCTCGATGTGATCAAAGCCCGTCTAACGCATTACACCATCCATGCTCCCCAAGATGGAGTCATCGCTAAACGATGGGTATGGGTTGGCGATGTCACTACGCCCGGGCAGAGCCTCTTTACCATGTATGATCTTGAAAATGTTTGGGTGACGGCTTTTCTTGAGGAGACGAAAATTGAAAATGTTGCCCTCGGGGGCTCCGTCGAGATCAAAATCGATGCATATCCCGGCTACATCTTTCGTGGGAATGTGTTCACCATTAAAGGAGCTGCCGCCTCTCAATTTTCCCTTGTTCCGCAAAATAATGCGACGGGCAATTTCACTAAAGTTGCTCAGCGTATTCCGATTAAGATCAGTCTTTCGCTTCCCGAAGATTTTCCGAAGGACAAGCCCCTCTACTTGTTTCCGGGCATGTCTGCAGAAGTATGGATTAAGGTGAAGCCGTGAGTTTTCTCAAAGAACTATTCAATTGGAAGCAACCTAAACTCTATAACCCTGAACATTGGATCTGCGACTGGTTGATTGTATTCACCCTCACAATCCTTAGTACTTATGTTATTTTCGATCTCGTCGTGACTTTTGTCCTCCTCACGGAAATCCAAGGGTATTTGATGATCGATGACACAAAATCTGCTTGGATTGGGAAAGCATTTTTTTTTATGAATGCTTTCGCTCCTCTCTATGCCGTCTATTTAGCAAAAACGCAAGGCTTCAAACTGCTTCTTTTTGTAGGCACAGTCCTTTTCTTCTTCGGTTCAATCCTAACAGGCTTTGCTACAAACTACACCGTAATGCTCGTGTTTCGCTCTATTGGAGGGGCTGGGGGAGGAATCATTTTGGCCAATAGCCTCGGGATGATTTCCCATGCGATCCCCGAAACAATGCGAAATCGTGCTTTGACTGTCTATTCCAACATTTTTTTTGGTCTTGGAATCGCAAGCGCCCTTTTGGTTGGAGGCTATATTGGGCAACTTTACCATTGGCGTGCTGCGTATACGGGAAATCTTTATGCCGTGATCCCTTTTTTACTTTGGATTCTTCTTTTTCTTCCTGAAACGGAAAAGATCAAGCTCCCTCCCTATGATTTTTTGAGCCTGTTTAGTCTTGCGACATTTTTCTTTTGTCTTCTTTTGATTGTGACTCAGGCGAAAGCTCCCTGGAACACCATGGGTTGGCACTCGACTTTTATCATAGGATGCGGGTTGTGCGGGCTGTTAGCCTTAATCATTTTTGCGATTGCTACCCTCACTGTCGAAACTCCATTAGTGAATGTCCATCTTTTCAGGCATCTTCGCTATTCTATCGGGTGTTTAGGGATCGTAATTGTTGGTTTTATGGTTTTCGGAGGGACCGTGGTCATGATCAGCCTTCTCGAAACCGTTTATCTTTTCGAAAGATTGACCATCGGGTGGTTTGTGGGCATGATCGGTTTTATCTATCTTCTTTTCGGGATCATCCCCATTATTTTTGCGAACATGCTCCAGCCGCGGGTTTTTATTTTGATAGGCCTTTCCTTGGTGATTATCAGCTGCTTCATGTATCAAAAGTTGACCATTCAAAGCGACAAGTGGGAGATTGGCACCTATCAAGCAATCATGTCGATCGGAATCGCCCTGATTTTAGGTCCGCTTACCGTCGTTTCCCTTTCTGTTCTGACACCGGAAGAAATTCCAAAGGGAACGGCCCTTTTTAGCTTTTTAAGGATGATTGCAGCAACCTTTGGCAGTGCGATCATCAAGATGATCATGGCCATTCGCGAGCCTTTTCATAGCTTGCGCTTCGGGGAGCAAGTCGTTGTCAACTCTGCTCGTTTTGAACAAGAGTTTCGCGCATTGAGCCAGTATATCATTCAGAATGCGAGCTCTGCCCCTGTTAAAGGCAGGGATCAAGCGACCCAGCTTCTCATTGCCTATATCAATCAACAAGCACGCATCTCTGCCCTAACCGACGCTCTTTATATCTTAGGATGGGCAACCTTTATTCTCACTTTTATCATCATTTTCATTATCCTTTCTAGGATATGGCGGGAAAGGTTCAGCGGTTTGCAAATTTTTCGCAGGGGCATGCAAAAAGCCGAGTTGTGAAGGGCAATGGCATGATGATAGCATGCTCCGACACATTTTTGTGCGTAAGCATTTTCCTGTAGTGAATTCCTATTTTACGCCATGGGCGAATTGCGATTTTGCGATTTCGGTTGATAATGCGCAGGTACTAGTTTCACCACTCATTTAAAGCATGGTTGTTAGTGTAAAACACAGAGACACAGAGAGCACAGAGAGAAAGACGGGGGCAGTTCTAAGCTCAAAATCCGTTTATGATTCGATGAAGGCCATCAACCAACTTTTCCTCATGAAAGTTAATCAGTAATCCAACCTGTAAATTTAGCAATCGCAAATGCGAAAGGG
>JBAUVX010000265.1:0-7424 GCA_049583465.1 Waddliaceae bacterium
CCTTTCTCTCTGTGCTCTCTGTGTCTCTGTGTTTTACACTAACAACCATGCTTTAAATGAGTGGTGAAACTAGTACCTGCGCATTATCAACCGAAATCGCAAAATCGCAATTCGCCCATGGCGTCAAATTAATAACTGGATAGGAAAGGATGCTGAGCTGTCCCAAAACTAAGCTTGCAAACGTTTCACCATACTTCTCAAAAACGCTCAAGAATTGTATAATCAAATTAATTAAATCGAAATTTACGCAAATGAACCTATCTCACTAAACGCTTTTCAGTTGAGTGAAAAATTGAGCGCAAAAGCAGCCCAAGAGGCAAGAAATCGGCAAAAATGGTTTAGTGAGATAGGTTCATGAACCCATATGTACATAAAAGCTTTTTCACATAACGACGATGTTATCTTTTATTTTGATGGTTATGACAACAAATATGTTGCCAAAGGTGGAACACTTGCATGGAGAACAAATAATCCAGGCTTAGTCCATAGTCATTCCACTTCAAGGCCACGCTCAATCGGAGCTTGTGGACAAACATCAATCTTCTCCTCTCCTCAACAAGGTGAAAGGGCTCTTAACAACTGGCTGCACTGTAAGAGATACTATCATTCCACTCTGATCGCAATTGCAAAGCATTACGAACCCAATAATCCCGAAAATTTCTTAAACAAGCTTTGCCAGCTTACCCACTTAAAAGATACGGTTAAGATATCATCATTTTCAAAAAAGGAATTTCAAACTCTAGTCTGGGGTCTCAAGCAACTTTCCGGATATGCAAGTACCGGAACTGAAGAGTCTCAAATATTACCTAAGATCACGGCTAGGTTTTACTCAGAAAACGCTAAAGTTGAAACATATCTTGTAGGATCGGACCAATTCTTAACTAAAGCTGAAGCAATTCATTGGGTTGAAACGAATCATCTTGATGCGGTTATTGTTCACAAAAGCAATGCTTCAATATATTTGCGATCTAGACCCGGTCACCATTTGAACAAAATCCATCTTAGCCAAAAGGATTATGGGAAAGATTTTGAATTTGAAAATATTGTCAGAGAAGTTGGGGCTAAAAAATCAGATCAGTGTATTTGGGCCTTTATCAATGGGGTTTTGAATTCGAAAAAAAGCGCCATGCAATCAGCATCTAAAATTTCAGCACACGTTGGTGGAGAATTGGTGTGGTCATTGATCAACGATACCAAAGTTTGGCCTATTGGAGATATTGTAGAAAGTCTCGCTTTTAAAGCTGGGATAGAATCAAAGATTGTGGAAATGGCTGTCAAATTTTTTAAGTTTCTTATCAAACTTTCTAATGACGATCCTAATCGCCCTTTGATTGTTATCATTGCTCATAGTCAAGGCGCAATGATTAGCGAACTTGCCTCTAAACATTTAACACAAAAAGAACGTCAAAAACTTCGAACTTTCACTTTTGGAGGTTGGGCATTTATTCCTCCAAACAGTTGCCACAAAGATTCACATAATTTTTTCAGTCCATATGATGTCATCGCTAAAGGAGGGTCCCCTAACATGAGCCTGCTTTTGCTCAAAATTGAAGAGGGAACAAAGAGAGGCTTAAAGGTGAACGATGTTATTGAAGGGATCATCACAGAAGACCAAGACTTTTATCTGGATACTCTAGATCCAGATACAATAAAAGAGTTTAGACGACAAAGAAGAGAACATTATCTTCAACTTTTGGAAAAAGCATCAAATGTCACACTGCTTCATGAGCACGTTGATGGCCCTTTTGAGCATAGCTTTGATCGCGAATGCTACCAGGAAAAGTTAAAACTCATTTTGAAGAATTATCAAAATAGGAGCTCTTAGTCTTATGCATGCCACTGAAGTGAATAAAAATAAGAAAAAATACTCAAAGATAGTCGGGATAATAGCTACAACACTATACATCATATTGTTGCCTATTCTTTTTGGAATAGCGTTTTGTAGCGTAATGGTTTTTGATAAGCCAAATTTATCCACCCCCTTCGGACTTACTATTATCTTTTTGTATTTTTGTGTTCCTTTATCTATTTTTCCAACAATCTATTTCATATGGGAAAACTTTTCAAAACAGAAATACAAAAAGGTGTATTTTTTTTGTATCCTTCCTGTTCTTATTTTTGCAGTTAGCGTACTGATGATGGCTGGCATTCTCAAAGTCAATGATCTCCTTTTCCCTCTTTAATAAACAAATTCCACTCTTGAAAAGAGTGCACATTTTCTGCACACTAATAGTCAATAACAGCCAGTAATAGGCTGAAAAAGCCAACGATCAATTTTACTCTCGATAGAGTAGAAGCTTGTTGTCTGTTATTGAAAGTTGTTGAGAGAACAAGTAGTTCCTCGGACTTGAAAACAGAAGACCCGCAAGGATCCGGGGGTTCGAATTTCTCCTCTTCCGTTTCTCATTTCCTTCTCAAACTGTTCTCTCAACATATACCCAAACAAAAGCAGTGCTTTTTTGTCTTAGCGTTTGCATATGATCATAACATTTTTGTGAACCATAGAATCAGGTCATCGTCAGCAGGATAGTTTTCTCCTGGTTTTATTGGTGTATTTTTATAAGTAACTCCTTTGCCATCAGGGATATAACCAAGTTTGCAATAAAGTGTTTGTGCAGCTCCGTAGTCACAGTACAGGCCAACTCCAATCCCTATTCTGTGAAAAGTCATCGATTTGGCTAAATCTTCAATATGGGAAATAAGAGCTTTTCCAATTCCTTGATCGATAATGGCTGTCAATCCAGAGGTCGCTAATCTCAGGAATCTTGTTATTTTTGAATTCCGGGTAATCGGAATCGAGCAGCAAGGTTCCATACCCAACAAAGCTGCCACTTTTTTCACAGATAAATACCCATCGTTTATTATTCTGTTGCTCAGAAAAATATTTTTCCCATTTCTGAATGCTCGCCTCTTTGGTTACCCAAGGAAACAAAAATGTCTTGGCCATGCCTTCACAATCTTCTTTTTGGAGTTGCCGGATGATCAACCCGGCACCAATATTTTTTTTGTTTTTAAAATTCATCGCGTTTTTCAGGTTGATTTCTAGAGGGTGTCGTCAAATTTCGAATGGCTTTCTTTGTCATTTCTCCCCTAACCTTTTCATTCTGATGAGATACTCTTTTAAAAAACCTAAGGAAAATCTCTGAATCTCAATAGCTGGTGAGTTCGTTTCCCAAAATTATCTTTTACAATGACGGACCCGTACGTGCAGTTCTGTGAAAGGTCGGAGCCCTCTATCCTCCAAACTGTCTTCTAATGATTTCGAAGAGCTCCATAAAATTATCCATTGGGATAAAGTGAACTTTTGTCCCTTCTAATTCCATGGTCCCTGTTTGGTTCTTATTTAAAACAACTCCTGTAATGGGTTTGTACGCTTGTACAAAGGATCGATATCCCCGAGAAATGGAGGGTTTCCCAAGATTTTGAAATTTGACTTCGATTGGAAGTAAGTTGCCGCTGCCGCTCTTGAGGACGAAATCCACTTGAGCTCCGGAAGTTGTTCTCCAGTAGTGGATCGAGTAGTTTAAAAATGATTGAACCTTAAATTTTAAAAGCTCTTGAAATACCAGGCTTTCGATCAGTAGTCCTCCGTTTTGCCGTCCTGATAATGGAGTGAAATTGTCTAGTGCATAGTTTCGGAATCCATTATCGATGAAGTAGAAGATAGGGTTTGCTGTGACTTCTGAGGCTTATTGGTAAGTATTGTCGGCAATTCTGTCATGTTCAACATAATGATGATGCATTTCGGCAAATCCGCGAGAGAAGATTATGACTCTATCCAGTAAGCGAGTAGCGGATTTTAGTTTCTCGGTCATTGCATTCCACAGAAAAAATGGCAACACCTCCAACCTCGCCAGTTGAAGCAACGATTGTTCCACCGTCTGCAACGGCACCCACACCTTCTAATCTTAAAGCACGAAGAGGTTTGTTCATGGGAAGGCCGGGCTGAAGGTAAATGGCTTCTTTTTCAAGCACTTCCAGTGGTTCAAAATTCCAAGAAAATTTGAAATTCCCTCTGATTAAATCATCAACTTTTTCTTGAATTTTCTCTTTAACCAAGCACTTTATAACTCCAGAATAAAGCACAAAGGGCTTTTTCCCATGATCTCCTTTGATTGGTAAGAGAGGATTCGGAGAATACCCAAGTAAAAACACAGAAAAATCTACAATATGGCCTGCTGAATGCAATTTCATATTCTTGTAGCGCCTATCCCAATTGATAGTACCGCGAATTCTTTTTCCCTTTTGCGGCTGGAAATCCACTTTTACATAATGATTGATTTCACCATCTTTCATCAAAACTTGGTAGACTTCTCCTTTGGCTCCATTATCAAATTTCAACGTACCTTGATCAGTCGATTGGCCGCCACCCATGGGATAAAAAACCGTTTGATCTAAAATCAACCGGATAACACCTTCTTTTTCAGGTATTACATCGATGATTTCAGCATCCATTTCAGTAAGATATGGGTCTTCCAGGTATAGAGGATTTGTCTTCATATACTCCTAACTCTCTGAGACCGCTACTTTCTCTCTCAACAATCATCAATCCTACGAAACTATTACCCCCCTCTTTCGGTATTGGCGGCTTGAGGGGGGCTGTAAGCGGATGTATCCACAGCGCACTTGGAATTTCGATGCCCATTCGGTAGGAGTTAGCACAATATGATATTGATCAACACTGGTTAGCTCTATGACGTCGTCAACATCAGCCTGAGGCATATCTAGGGCCCCTCGCAGTTCGAGATTATCATCTAGGTGTGCCTGATATAATCCTTGACACAGCTCTTTTCTAGCTCTTGCCACAGCGCCGTCTCTGGAATCCGCGACGTAGAAGGCAATTTCATGGAGTTCCGAGAAGGTGCCTGGCTGGTAGGCGCCATAATTGACAAAATACAGCTTCTTGGTTCTTTCTCCACCAGGACAACTCTTTTCAAGGGTAACCTCATACCCGTCGACATACTTTAGCTCGGCATAGCAATCGATATGCAGCCTTTCGTTAATACCAAACCACTTGTCCGTGAGTTTTTGGTGAGTCTCCTCTATCGATGAACCCACAACAAATACCGTGTCGTGAAGTTCGGTATTACATCCTTCTGCTCTGCCGCCGAGATGGACAGTAAAAAGTTTCATTAGACCCTTGAAGTTTTGGTTCGAACTTATTATTTTAAAGGAAATGGATTTTATTTCGTATATAAAAAATTCTGCTATTGATCGTTATTTCTCAGAGAAGAAACACAGAAAGCAGTCTATTTTGCACCGGAACCTAAAACTTCATATGCGCGGTTAACAACTTCTTCCAAACATCCCTTTTCGAAGGGGCTTTTTAGTCCGGCGCTTCGAACAAGGTCTTGGAATGAAGCCTCTCCTCCACGTTTGCAAAGGGAGATATAGTCGTGAACGGCTTTGTCGAAATGTTCTTCAGACTTTATCCAAAACTGAAAGGCGCAACACAGGGCGAGTGTGTAATCGATGTAATAGAATGGTGTCAAATAGAGATGACCGGTGAGCTGCCATCTACCTCCTTTTGCAGCGTAAGTTAAGTCATGCCAGTTACGCCAAGGGAGGTAGGTCTTTTCCAACTCTTTCCAAATCGCATGTCTTTCAGATGGAAAAGTTTTGGGATTGGCATAAACGAGATGCTGAAAGTGGTCAACAGCTACTCCATATGGCAGCCAAAGCAGCCATTGTGCTAAATTAATGAATTGAAAATCTCTAGCTCCCTTTTCTCCGAAAAATTTTTCCAAATAAGGCCATGTGAGAAATTCCAAGCTCATGGAATGGACTTCGCAGGAGTCGAATGTAGGCATTTGGTAGTCTAGCAGCGGTTGATGTCGACTGCAATACATCTGGAAAGCATGTCCCATTTCATGTGTAAACACTCTTATATCTTCTAAAGTGCCGTTGAAGTTCGCAAAAATATGAGGAACTCCGTACGAAGGAAAGTAGGAGCACATTCCCCCATACGCTTTTCCTTTTCTGCTTTTGAGATCGAGTAAGCGGCTATCTTTCATAAAACGAAAGAAGGAGCCCATCTCTTTTTCCAATCCATCAAACATTCCGATCGCTCGTTCGATGAGCCAGTCGTATTCTCCAAGTGGTTTAGGATTTCCCTCTGGGATGAAGAGGGGCTCGTCATAAGCATACAGTTTTTCCAGCCCTAGTTTTTTGCGTTGTTTTTCTCGGATAGTATTTGCAAGAGGAACCACGTGTTGAATGACTTCACAGCGATAGTGTTCGACATCTTCCTGGTTGTAATCTATCCGCTTCATTTTTTTATAAGCGAGATCAATGTAATTGTTGTAGCCGAGTTTGATGGCCATATCTGTTCGAAGATGAACAAGTTTGTCGAATATAGAGTCTAGCGGCTCCCCGTTTTCTAAGAACCAATTCCACAATACTTTTTGGGAATTGTGACGCAGTTGCCGTTCCGGCTCTTCAGTAAACTTTTGAATTTCAGAAAGGTTATAAACCTCGCCATTAAACGACAGCTGTGCTGAAGCTGTCAATTCCGTATATCTAGACATCAAATTTGCTTCAACCACAAGATCATCTGCAATGGCCGGATCGAAGGTCATGATATCGGCTTCCCAAAGAGATGTAATGTGCTTGCCATATTTTGCTTGGATATCATTTCTAATCGGAGGTTTAAGAAGCTTTCTTTTCATGCCAATTTCTAGATCTGTGAGCTTTGGCCACAAGTCGTTACGATATTCAAGATTATTTTTGAACTGCGGGTTGGATGTATCTTGATTGAATCTCAGATCAACAAGGTGATACCATGTATAGAGATTGCGACATAATTGGTCCCATTTTTGAACAATAGCAATGCGTTGACTTCCGTTCGCGCTTTTCAGATCTATTTCCAGATTATTGTATTCAGAGGCAACTTGTTCGAATGTTGGATTGGTTACTGCAATTTTGTTGAAATCAAATATCTCAACTTCTGAATTTGGTCCTAGATGTTGCTTCATAAATCAAGTCATCTTTAAGTGTTTGAAAATTAAATTTATCACATTCATTAGCTTCTTTGAAAGGTAAAGAGTAAAGGGATTTAGCGGAAAAGCGGGTATTCCCGTGAAATAATTTTTTGAGTTGGAATTTGACACATTTTTCCCTTCCTAATTTTTAAGAATAGAGGATTTTGTTACGAAAAGAAAATTCTACACTAAACATAAATTTTTAGTAACTATCAACTTAAAAATTTTGCGGGAATTGCCGACAGAAAAGCATCATTCTCACATGCAATCAGGCTTTTGATGAATGGGATAAGATCTTTGAAGATAGAATAATGGCCGTGGCTGCGATCGATCGGTTGGTACACACAATGAACCTATCTCACTAAACCATTTTTGCCGATTTCTTGCCTCTTGGGCTGATTTTGCGCTCAATTTTTCACTCAACTTTCATAAGTTGAGATCAAA
>JBAUVX010000266.1:0-8861 GCA_049583465.1 Waddliaceae bacterium
CCTTTCTCTCTGTGCTCTCTGTGTCTCTGTGTTTTACACTAACAACCATGCTTTAAATGAGTGGTGAAACTAGTACCTGCGCATTATCAACCGAAATCGCAAAATCGCAATTCGCCCATGGCGTATATTAATAATATTGAACCTCTTGCCATCATTCAATCGCGGGAGCTTTCGCGTTTCCCAAATCCAATTCTTGAGTTTGAATGTGTATACAGCCGTCCACGCCTTGACCACTCAAAATTAGAAATTTAAACCACAGAGCACACAGAGATGATAAAATATTGGTAAAACCATTCAATAGAAAATCTCTGTGATCCCTGTGTGCTCTGTGGTAAAAATTTAATTCCCTATGACTTAGCGTTTCCTCGATTTATGCAAAAACGCAATAATTCCTGCAAATATTTATTGAGTATAAAAAAATCAAGACAGCGCTATACAGCGATGGAATGATCTTATTATAGCCATAACTACAATAGTGTTTTCGCGGCATAAGCACCTTATACTTCTTCCAATAACACAAGTTTTTTGGCGGGTCTTGCCCTTTAATCATTAGGACTAGGCCAAAATTATTCAACTTCTAAGATTTTTTTTGCAAAAAAATCCAATGAATGTTTAAATCTTTTTCAATCTCTAGTTGGTAGAAAACTACCTACTCAGTGTTTAGGAACCTATTTGAACTAGGAAATTAAACCACCAATAGCCTTCGAGAGCTACATCAGGCAACAATATTGAGTGGTAGTAACAAGAAAATCAGAAATTAGAAAACATAAAGAAAACAACAGAAGTCTAAGGAAGGTTAAAATGAGTGAAGAGCGAAACGAATTCAGCACTAGCAGCAAAGAACTGGAAGAGTTAATCAAGGCTGCTATAGGGAAAATCCGTGGAAGAAAAGAAAATGATATCTGCCGGTATCTTCCCGTTGAAACAGGTGGATATATCCATCACTTTACGATGCGAAAAATGAAGTATGAAAATCCGAAACAACTTCTTCGTTTAATCAAGCAGTTCATCATTGACGTGGAAAAACCAAAAAATGTTCCTCCTAAACCGCGAGCAGCTAGGGGATCCAGAAAGAGGCGGGATCAATTTCTTTTCACTAAGGAAGATATCGAGCGCATGCTCAACATGGCTAGAATTGCCGGAGATAACGAAATGATTCGCAAGCTAACTCCAAGGAAAGACCTCAAACAGGTTAAAAGAGAGTTAATCGCTTCGATTCGCCACAACCAGGTCGATCATGAACTCTGGAATTCCTTCGTCGAAGCAATCTCAATGATACACAATGCTCTTTCAGAAACGGAATCCGTACGCGTCTCTTCATAAGGCAACAAAAAGACTCAATTGGTCTTGTCCTTTGATTCAGGATTTCAATCAGGACCCGCCTAGTACCCTGTCAATAAAAAGTTGACAGGGCACTCGCGTTAGCGACGGGTCATAAGGATTGGTCGCAGGCATGTCATCTTTATTGATCGCCATCTACTTGCCGGAGGAAGTTCGTGAGCATCTAAAGCGTTTGTGCTATGGCTTGCCGGGGATTAATTGGGAAGAAGAGGAGAATTTTATTCTCCCCTTGCATGACATTGGACAAACTGATGGAGCGATGCTGCTTGATATCAGAGAAAGGCTCTCTGCCGTCTATTTTCCCATGTTTACACTATCTTTCGAAGAGGTTGGGCATTCGCCCAAAAAAAAATCCGGAGGGGTTCTCTGGGCAGGGGTTAAGGCATCGACTCCTTTGCTGCAAATCAAAAACGAGATTCAAAAATCTCTAAAAACCTTGTCGGTAAGCAGTCAGTTGCGTCCCTCTCATCCACGCGTTGTTCTTGGAAGATACCATCGCGTTTCTCCAAATCGGATCGCGTCCTATCTTGAATCCCACTCCTATTTTTATTGTCCAGCCTTCCTTGTGGATGAATTTTTCTTATTGTCCGGCCGCATGACGAAAAAAAGAAGCTTCTACATCGAAGAAGATAGATATCCTTTGATAGGGTAAACTGTGAAAATATATCTTGCGTTATTCAGAAAAAACGTTTATAATGTATTCCTTATTATGGTTTAGTTTAAATTTGAAGCTCGACTTCGCAGTGTTTGGACGAAGATGCCGAGAGATGCAAAATCCTGTGTTAATGAATGTGAAGGATGAAGATTGTTTATCCATTTCGAAAGAAGCATTAGCAGGATAAGGTCTCTCTCCCGGGTGAATCCAAAACATTTTACAAAGTCGAGCTGAAACCCATCATTGTGAGGCTATTCGTTTATGACGCAGAGTAACCAAGCTGAATTCGGAAAATTTCGTTCCTTTTTTTGGCCAGTTCATCATTTTGAGCTCAAAAAGATCTTGCCGATGTTTTTGATGTTTTTCTTTATTTCTTTTAACTACACGATTCTAAGGGATCTCAAGGATTCTCTGGTAGTGTCGGCAGCCGGAGCAGAAGCGTTGCCCTATCTAAAACTCTGGGGAACAGTTCCTGCCGCCTTTATCTTTATGATCATTTACTCGAAGTTGAGCAACATTTTAAGCAAGAAAAATTTATTTTACGTGACGATACTCCCCTTTATCCTCTTTTTCGGGGCTTTTGCGACTGTTATCTACCCTAATCGTGCTCTGATGCAACCGACAACATCGGCAGATTTCTTTCAATCGTTTTTGGCAGGTTGGTTTGGAGAAGGATCAGCTGCAACTATTGGGGTTTCCGGATGTTTTCGCCATTGGACTTATTCACTCTTTTATATTTTGTCGGAATTATGGGGAAGCGCGGTTTTATCCCTCCTTTTCTGGGGGTTTGCAAACGACATCATGCGTATTTCGGAAGCTAAACGCGTGTATTCCCTGTTGGGGATCGGTGCGAACGTCGCTCTCTTGATTTCCGGGCCCACGGTGATGTATTTTTCACACATTCGCGATCGGCTTCCGCCCGAAGTTGATGCATTGCATGTCACCTTGAATTCTCTGATGGGAATGTTTGTCTTGGCAGGGCTGGCTGTGATGGCTATCTATTGGTGGATGCAGCGCAATGTGTTGACAGATCCAAAACTTTATGACCCTAAAGATGTCAAAAAGAAAAAGGACAAGCCGAAATTGTCGCTAAAAGATAGTTTTCTCTATTTAGCAAGATCAAGATACATTCTTTCCATTGCTGTTTTAGTCATTTGCTATGGCATTTGCATCAACCTAGTCGAAGTAACGTGGAAAAGTAAAATTAAAGAACAATTCACTAACGCCAATGACTACAATACGTTTATGGGCGGCCTATCTTTTTTAACAGGAGCGGCAACGATTTTCATGATGTTCATTGGAGGTTATATTATCCGTAGTAAAGGGTGGAAAAGCGGTGCTATGCTCACTCCGACTATCCTATTAGCCACCGGAGTTGGCTTTTTTGCTTTTGTGATCTTCCAAAACGAACTTGCAGGAATCATTTCATTGGTTGGAACGACGCCTTTATTCCTAGCTGTACTCATTGGATTGGCGCAAAATATCATGAGCAAATCCACCAAATATTCCCTCTTTGATCCGACAAAAGAAATGGCCTACATTCCTCTTGATCAGGAACAAAAAGTGAAAGGAAAAACGGCAATAGACGTCGTAGGTGCTCGTATGGGTAAAGCCGGAGGCGCCGTCATTTATAACATTCTTTTTCTTTTTGGACCGCTTGCGGTGTTGGCTCCCTATGTTGCAGCGACCATGATCGGCGTTATCATTGCATGGATGGCGGCTGTTAGAGCATTAAATAAGCGCTTTATTGCACTGACGTCTGAGGAGGTGCCTGAAGAAAGGGAGACGACTGCGGCAGAAGAGCCCGCAGCTGTTCAGGCTGCAACATAAGAAAACCGAGCGGTGGGCCAAAGATTGGAAAATTAAAGAGAGGGGAAAATCCCTCTCATTTTTGGGTTCGACAGACGGATTAAGAAAAGAAATGGGGGAAATGGATATTTCCTCTTTCTTCTTACCTCATTATTTGGTATATTTCTTTACATCAAGGCATATTTCGGAATATGGAAAAGCAAAAACGTTGGCAGTTTTTTCTTATCATGGCAGTGATCATCTTAACGTTGATCAATATTTTGCCGACTGTGTTTTTTTACACGAAGTCTCTCAATAAACCGATTGATAAGCAGAGAGCTGAAGCCGTTGGTTTGCAGATCATTGATCGAGTCAATAGTCTGGAAGAGGATGGGAAAGCATGGCTTTACTCTTTTAGCCGGAATCTGGGGATACAGCCGGTTCGTGTCGAATTACAGGGTGATGATCTCGGCCTCTTTGAAGTTGGCTTTAAAAATGCCCATGACGCCGATATTTTTCGACGTTTCCTTCCACGAGCGGGGGTCTTGATCCCTTTCGTTCCTGCTCAGCTTGAGCTTTATGGCGAAGGAGGCGGCAATGAGAAGGTCGTTCTCGTTTCAAGGCAAATCAATGTGCAATTAGATCCTCTCGAAGCCGGCCGCTATTTTGACTTTTACCCAAAATACCTCGATGGGAAAATTTCTCCGGAATATCAAGAGCATGTGTACGATAGAACCGTACAACTTGCCCTAGCTTTTGCAGGGCCGAGCCGAGCGGGCCGGCAACTGGCCGCTTTGACCAAAAATGCCTCCGATGCCTCCTACCGCGACACTGTCATTGCTCTAGCAAAAGACATTGTCGATATGAAGGAAGCGTTTGGAGAAAACAGCCCCATTACGCAGCGCTTTTTTGCCCGTTTTACTCAGGTAGATGTCCCTGATGCCGATAAAGGGCGTTTAATCCGTCAATTTCTTGCTCGTATCGACAACATAAAAGCCGAACTCGAAAAACAGAAAACTCCATTAGAACAAGAAAAAAAGGCGCAAGCAAAAGACCGTCGTTTCATCGATCCCTCAACGGAGCAAAGACTCTCTTTTATTCGCAATCAGTATGAGTCGTTGGAATCGGCCGGAGAGATTATCCGCAGCAATCTTTCGGCATTCAAAGCAGGAAAGCAGCCCCTTACTGTAGATGAGATTCGAGAAAGCCTCAAAAAGAGTGAAGCGTTTATTGACCCCAAAGACCCTTTGCAAGTTCTAGCTTTTGGCGAGCGCAATCCCTTTGTTGAAGGGCTTGCGATCGACTGGACTAACGATCAGATTGCCCTCGCCTTTTATGAGGATGTCCAGTCTATCCGCTTGAGCCTAGGCAAAGCGGAGGAGGCCGCATATTTAAGGGAAAAATTGAACCAGTATATCTTTAATGATATCACCCGTGTTTCCAGAGAATCCGACGAAACGATTTCACAGGAAGGGAATGAGTTTGCCGTTGCACTAACTAAATTGACTAACGCGGAAGGTTTTTTGAGTTTTAATCTCGGCTATCTTGCCGAAAAACAGAGTCGGGAAATTCTCATGGAGCTTCTTTCCGATTGGCTTCCGGAACATGCCGATTTTGATCGGCAAGTTTTTCCTGTTGTACCCTATGAAGTGTTTAAACAGTTAACTCCTCGAGAACAAAAACTGGGATTAGTTGTTTATGCGCCGGCTAGATATGCTGATGAGCCTCCGCAAGGATTTAGCCGGACCTCGATTTATGTGATCGCAAGGGGTTTGGAAGATATTGTTCAGAAATACCGGGAAACGCCGCAGGCGAGTGGAAGAGAGTTTCTGGACGCAGACATTCAAAGCTTAAATGCATTGCTGCAAAGAAATGGGTTCATTGCCTATCCCGGATCGTCTTTCGGCATCGACCCGGCGTTCAGTCAAGACCGTATTTATGAGCTTGATGACTACTATACGACATTGCTGAATGCTACACGCGAAGATTTTTACGTGAAAGGAAGCAAACGTTCAGCAGTCCTTGATTTTAGTGATGTTGAGCAACGGATCATTACCACTAATAAAATCGACGACCGCATTCAGGAAGATCTCGTCAAATGGAGAGATGACTACTACGCTGCCCAAGTTGATATTGATCCGACAAAGCGATATGAAGTTCCTCCACCCACGAAAAATGTGTATTGGGAAAATTTTAAGCTCAGCTTGGCCAAATATTTTCGAGGCGATGATCGAAAAATTTTACGTTGGGGTCTAGATCTCTCAGGAGGCAAAACTGTTCGCATCGGACTTAGAGATCAAAACAATCAGGTTGTGACCGACCCCGATGATTTAAAACAGGTGGTCAATGAGCTGTATACCCGCATCAATAAAATGGGAGTTGCCGAACGGACCATCCGCATCGAAAATCAAAACGTCATTTTAGATTTTCCCGGATCGCAAGCTTTTTCGGCTTCTGAGTTAATCAAAGCATCGGCGATGTATTTTCACATTGTCAATGAACAATTCTCTTCTTCAAACCCGGCTTTAAAAGAGGTCGTGGACCAATTCCTCCAAAATGTCTGGAATGAAGCTGTTGTGACCAACCGAAAAGATGTGCAAAGCATCAATGAAATCGCATGGGAACATCTTGGAGGGGAAGAGCGGGATGGAAAGCCCTCTAGGCCGCGCAATGAGTATGCCAAAATTTTGTATGAGAATGGACTCCGCCTTGCTAGCCCTAAGAACACGGCAAAAAGCTCTGCGTTTAACGACACGCAATCATCCATTGCTATTTTGAAGGGGGAAGATTACACCGAGTGGGGCGGGGAAGCTCATCCTTTGATCGTGATTTTCCACAATTATGCTCTGGAAGGGTCGAGCCTTACAAATATACAAGTCGGTTATGATCCTTCGGAAGGGAATATTTTGAGTTTTGGGGTGAAAAGGCGCTATGAACATGCTCATGATCAAGAGGGAGGAAGCCCTCGCGAGGATTTTTACACATGGACATCGCAATTTGCTGAAGATAAAATAGCCGGGACCCCTAGGGAAGCCTATTCACAGGGGCGTGGATGGCAAATGGCTGTGATTTTGAACGATGTTGTCATTACCAAACCCAACTTGCGAGCGGCTCTTAAAGATGCGGCAACAATCAGCGGACGCTTCTCTCAGAGAGAAATTCAACAACTTGCTGCAGATCTAAAAGCAGGATCATTGAGCTTTACACCGCGCATCCTCTCCGAGCAAAATGTCAGCGCCGAGCTAGGCTATGAGGAGCGGACAAAGGGAATTATCGCGGCTCTTGTCGGATTGGTTTTTGTGGCCATCGCGATGATTAGCTATTATCGCTTTGCCGGTCTCGTTGCGACATGTGCTGTGCTCTTCAATCTATTGATCATGTGGGGAGTGTTGCAAAATCTTGGAGCTGCGCTCACCCTTCCGGGCATTGCGGGTATCGTGTTAACGATTGGAATGGCCGTTGATGCCAACGTCTTGGTCTTTGAACGGATACGGGAAGAGTTTAAGATATCGGGGCGCATTGCCTCGGCGATTCAGGCTGGCTATCGAAAAGCCTTTTCTGCAATTGTCGACTCCAATATTACCACCATTATTGCCGCCCTAATCCTCATTCAATTTGATTCCGGCCCCATCAAAGGCTTTGCTGTTACATTGATCATTGGGCTTATATCTTCCATGTTCACAGCCTTATTCATGACCCGCTACTTTTTTGCAGGCTGGGTGCGAAACCCTAAACACCGTTCATTGAGTATGGCCGAACTTATCGGCAATACCAACATTGACTTTTTGCGTTACACGCGAACGGCGTTTACGATCTCCTTGGTGATTATGTTGATTGGGGGCTATTTCTTTGTCAGCCAACGCCAAACATTATTCGGAATGGATTTTACGGGAGGGTATTCTTTGGTTGTCGAGCTGGAAGAAGAGCAAACAGCAGACCCGCAGTATCGGCGGCGTGCCACGGAATCGTTGCTTTCCCACGGAGCCGGTTCTACCGACTTTGAAATTAGAGAGCTTAGCAAACCCAATCAACTGAGGATTCAATTAGGGCTAGGAATGGAAGAAATGGGGCATCCTTTCTATCAGCTTCCCGAAAGCTACACCGAAGGAGAATTTACCTACCCTTATGAAAAAGATCCGCGGATTGTGTGGGTCGTTGACGCCTTATCTGACGCCGGACTAAACATTCAACAGTCCGACTTAGCCATGTTAGACGCACACTGGTCGATGATGAGCGGCCAATTTTCCGAGACGATGCGTAACAACGCCCTTTTTGCGCTTGGTTTAGCGCTGTTGAGCATCCTCATCTACATTACTTTCCGTTTCGAATTCAAATTTGCAATCGGAGCTGTGATAGCCTTGGCACACGATGTCGTTGTGACGATGGGAGTCTATGCGATCTTTCACAAACTGGGATTACCGGTGCAGATTGATTTAGAAGTCGTTGGAGCTATTATGACGATTATCGGGTATTCGTTGAATGACACGATCGTCGTCTTCGACCGCATTCGAGAGGACATCAAGCTGTTGCGCAAGTTGACATTTCACGACATCATCAATCATGCTCTCAATATGACCTTAAGCCGCACTCTCATGACTTCGGGAACGACATTGCTGGTTCTGCTTTCCCTGGTTCTTCTTGGAGGGCGATCAATTTTTGACTTTTCTTTAGTCATGACAATCGGGGTTGTTGTGGGTACTTTTTCTTCTCTATTTATTGCCGGTCCGATTACATTATACTTCCATAAGCGCGAAACGGAAGAAATTGCATTAAAGAAGGCGTAGAAAGCACTGAACCCGGACTCTCCTAAAGACCAAATCGCTAAGCATACCTCATCATAGACCCCGTGCGAATCTCTTTCCATGGTTATCACCTCGCCATTTGTCAAATTAGGAACACGCCCTCTCTGACGCAATTTCTTTCCTTGCAATACTTTGTTCAGTTCATCCTCTACCAAACAAAAAATGGCTATGATAAAATCATCGATTGGCATGTCTTGCTCCCGGTTTTATTTTTTCACAAACAGGATGCATAAAGGCATGCCACTTTTCAATCATTAGCTGAAAATAGTTCACCC
>JBAUVX010000267.1:0-1847 GCA_049583465.1 Waddliaceae bacterium
GATGAAGAAATCGCCCGCGCAACATGCGGAATGTGGGATCAATCACCACTGAGCACACCGGAGCTCACCGAGAGAATATGAGAAGTGAATTTTTCTAGACTCGGACCTAATCTTCGGTGCGCTTTGATTGTCAGCAATTTTTGCGTTATACGAGAGGTTTTCCACACAATCCGGATTTCAACTGTCCTTTTTCAAGTCGATAGACTGTATCGGGCTGAATGAAATCTATTAGGCAATTTAAGCTTTTGCCGTTCACAACTAAATAATTCACTTCATTCAATGAAGCCAATGCCCGGATCACCTCCTTTTGCGGCGGGCAATCCCGAACATAAACAACAAGATCTCTCTCTTCCTCTTGAGCCAATGTCTGAATGGCAATGCAAATGGCTGTGGTAAGGCCTTCATGGCCGGAAATTTCGAGTAAAATGGACCGCCTCTCCCTCAAAGCTTCCTTTAAAGCAGGGAAATGGCTGTGATCAAATACCTTATTTCGGACATCCTGACCTGCCATGCGGCGTGCTAATTCCGACAGGGAAATCTGTGTACAACCAAATTTTTCAACAGCGATGCCTGCCGCAAGGTTAGAGAGATGAACGGCATCTTCAATGGGTAAACCGTTGGCTAAGGCATAGACAACCACCGCCAATACCGTGTCTCCTGCTCCTGTGACATCCCTCACTTCACGAATGGCGACAGGAAAATCTTTTCGATCCCCGTTACGAAAAAATAAGGAAATTCCCTCCTCAGAGCGGGTGATCATGACAATTTCTGCATCTGAGATCTTTAAAATGTGCGATGCAACCTGTTCTAAGGGAGCAGTTCTCGGTAAGTTTGCAGCTGCATAAGCTTCGGAAAGATTGGGTTTAAGGATATGAGCGCCTCGATATTTCCTATAATCAATCCCTTTGGGATCCACAAGGACAGGAATCCCTTTTTTCTTAGAATATTCGATCATTGCCTGCATCACAACCGGGGTGATCAAGCCTTTTCCATAGTCAGAGACAGCCGCAAACCCCACCCCATCGACACTCTTGGGAATCATGTCGATAATCCTCTGCTCTAAGAGCTCGTGCAGGGGAAGAACTTGTTCGTAATCGACACGCACAAGTTGTTGATGATCGGCAATCACACGATTTTTAACGGGGGTGGAGAAACAGCTGTCAATCAACATTCCTGTGACATCTATCCCTTCTTTTGTCAATGCATCCAGTAAGATCTTTCCATTGTTATCCTTGCCCACCCGTCCGATAGCTACTACCTGTGCTCCAAGAGCGGCAAGATTCAAGGACACGTTCCCCGCCCCTCCCGGTCGGCGTTCTTCATGCTCGACTTGAAGGACGGCTACAGGAGCTTCCGGAGAAATGCGGGCGGCTTTTCCTATGGTGTATGTATCGAGCATAAAATCCCCGATGACCATAATCTTTTGTTGTGTGATTTTGTTGAAAAAGCTGAGCAAATTTACCATGTTTTTCCCGGGAGCAAGTATTGCCTAACGTATTCAACGACACTATTTTCTAAAGGCTCGCAGATAGCATCTTGTCCTAAAATGCCGGCAGTTTTGCTCATGTCGGCGCGCGTATAATTCTGATAGTTTCCGATCAAATCTTTGGGCATATCGATATACTCGATACGAGCGGGTTTGTCTATAGCTCTAAAAACAGCGTTGGCAATTGCATTCCACGTTCCAGCTCTGCCTGTACCGAGATTAAAAATACCGGTTGCTTCATTTTCCAAAAACGAACATGTCATTCGAACAGCATCTTTGACGTAGATAAAATCTCGGCACTGTTCACCGTCGGCAAAGTTAACGGGATCAGAAGATTTAAAGAGTCTGATAACCCCCTCTG
>JBAUVX010000268.1:0-8953 GCA_049583465.1 Waddliaceae bacterium
TTCCTAATGAAAATCCGTGTTTAATAGCAATTTTTTTTTAAATGCTGGTGTTCTTGGCGTCTTATTCATGTGCTTTGGCCTCCTTTATTCTTGGTTTAGCACAGAATGTAACTTCATCACCTGTCTATTTTTCGGGGTCCACTATACTCAGCATAGAATAAATCCTTGTTGCATTCCCTCTTGAAAAAAAGAAGAAAAAAGAAGATAACAATCCTTGCAGCCCTGACCCCCTTGCAAAACTGAAAAAAGTGAGTTCGACGTAAGAAATGAAGCTGCAAGGAAGTGAAAATGGACCAACATAAACCTACATTGTCTGTTCTACATCTGATGAAAGAAAATCGGAAGTTTCCTCCTCCTAAGGAAATTGCCGATAAAGCCTGCATACGGACCCTTTCGCAATACGAGCAGTTGTATCGGCAATCGATTGAAGACCCTGAAACATTTTGGTTAGGACAAGCGAAAGCCCTGCAATGGTATCGAGAGCCTACTGTTGCATGTCAATACACTTGGAATACTCAAGCAAAACACATTGCCCACACCTGGTTTGAAGATGGGCAAATCAATGTGAGCGATAACTGCTTAGACCGTCATCTTAAATCGATAAAGGGGAAGCCTGCGATTATCTGGCAAGGAGATGCTGATCACGATCAGGCGATGCTCACTTATGAAGAGTTGCACTACAACGTTTGCCGCTTTGCAAACGTTTTGAAATCTCGGGGTATTCAAAAAGGGGATCGCATCTGCATCTATATGCCGATGATCCCCGAACTTGCCATTGCCATGCTAGCATGCGCACGCGTTGGAGCGATTCATTCGGTCGTTTTTGGGGGTTTTAGCTCGGAATCTCTGAGTCATCGAATCAATGACTCGGCATGCTCCATGCTGATTACCGCCAATGTTTCCATTCGAGCAGGAAAACACATCCCTTTAAAACTGATTGCTGATGAAGCGTTGATCCATTGCCCCTCTATCCAAGATGTCATTGTCGTCAAACGGACAGAAGAGGCGTGCCCCATGCAAAAAAACAGAGATGTCTGGTGGCACGAAGAAATCGATCGAACGACAGAAAAGAATTCCCCGGAGATCATGGATGCGGAGGATCCTCTTTTTATTTTGTATACCTCCGGGTCGACAGGAAAGCCTAAAGGTGTCGTCCATACTCAAGGAGGCTATTTATTGCAGGCTGCTCTAACCCATCAATACATTTTCGATGTAAAAGAAGACGATATCCACTGGTGCACCGCAGACATGGGTTGGGTGACGGGACATACTTATGGGATTTATGGACCTCTTGCTAATGGAACCACGACCGTGATGTTCGAAGGGACTCCCACCTATCCCGATCCGGGAAGATTTTGGCAGATTGTTGACAAATATCGCGTAACGATATTGTACACGGCGCCAACGGCAATTCGCCTTTTAATCGGCAGCGGTGATCATTATCCCAAAAAATACAGTTTGGCATCTCTTCGGATTTTGGGGTCTGTTGGAGAGCCGATTAATCCCGAAACGTGGATGTGGTACTACGAGACGATCGGCAAACAGCACTGCCCAATTGTGGATACATGGTGGCAAACGGAAACAGGAGGGATTCTTATTTCCCCATTGCCGGGTTGCCATGCTTTGAAACCGGGGAGTGCCTCCCGCCCATTTTTTGGCATCGAGCCGGTGGTTCTCAAAGAAGGGGGGGTGGAATGCGAAACAAATGAAGGGGGATGCTTGTGCATCAAAAAGCCTTGGCCGGGGATGATGCGCACCCTATGGGGAGATCACGAAAAGTTTATCGAGACTTATTTTACGACATTTTCTAATCACTATTTCACCGGAGATGGGTGTTGCGTTGACGAAGATGGCGATTATTGGCTGATGGGGCGCATTGATGATGTCATGCTGATTTCCGGACACCGGATTGGGACGGCAGAACTAGAAAGCGCTCTTGTTAGCCACAATGCCGTTGCAGAAGCTGCTGTCGTCTCTTTTCCTCATGCAATCAAAGGGCATGGCATTCACGCATTTGCCACCCTTGTCGATGATGCTGCTGAAGAGGAGGGGTTGAAAAACACCCTCAGGGAGCATATTCGCCACGAAATCGGACCGATTGCCGTTCCCGATCGCATCCAATTTACAAGAGCTCTTCCTAAAACCCGTTCGGGAAAAATTATGCGGCGCATTTTACAAAAGATTGCGGAAGGAGATGTTGAAAACCTTGGGGATGTCAGTACACTTGCCAACCCGGAAATTTTGGAAGAGCTCATGCGATGAATCCAACACCGCTCCCCTTTCCTTCCTCGAAGCAGGTCTTTAAAGGTGTCCGTTTTGACCGGAAAAAGACGGACGCAAGCCCCCGGCTTTAGCCATGGTGAGGTTCAGGAGGTCATCATGATACGCAACGAACGCTTTGCCGTTGGCCAAACCCCACAGCAAAGCGGGAAGAATTGGCGGTTGCAGTAGGGGCACTGATTACTCAGCGTCCCTACCGCGAACGCGGCAGCATCCATCCAAACAAATTCGAGCTGCCATTACTTCAGCTTATCGGGATCATCTATTCAAAGATTTCTTTTAATGATTAGTCCCCTGTTGGACAAGCCCCTATTCTTTCATTGAAAGGAGAAACTCGATATTATTCTTTGTCTTTTTCAATCGCCCTAATAGAAGATTCATCGCATCAATAGAGGCAAGATCGGCCAGCGCCTGCCTTAAAAGATAGATCTTTTCAAGTTCGTTGGGATGGTAGAGCAGCTCTTCCTTACGGGTTCCGCTCTTAATCAGATCGATAGCAGGATAAGTGCGGCGATCTGCAAGACGGCGATCAAGGACAAGCTCCATGTTTCCCGTCCCCTTAAACTCTTCGAAGATCACCTCATCCATTCGCGATCCCGTCTCGATCAGTGCCGTGGCAATGATCGTTAAAGACCCCCCCTCCTCAATGTTTCGTGCAGCTCCGAAGAAACGCTTGGGCTTGTGAAGAGCATTTGCATCAATTCCACCGGTAAGAATCTTTCCGGAATGGGGCTGGACAGTATTGTAGGCCCTTGCTAAGCGGGTAATGGAATCGAGAAGAATCACCACATCTTGGCCATGCTCGACAAGACGCCGAGCTTTTTCAATGGCCATTTCCGCCACTTGAACATGCCTTTCCGGTGGCTCATCAAATGTCGATGAGATCACCTCTCCTTTAACAATGCGATCCATATCGGTCACTTCCTCAGGACGCTCGCCAATGAGCAGAACTATCAGGATAATCTCAGGGTTATTCTGGGATATGGCATTGGAAATATTTTGCAGAAGGATTGTCTTACCCGAACGAGGGGGGGCAACAATGAGTCCTCGCTGCCCTTTCCCGATAGGAGCGGCTAAATCCAGCACACGCATGGAATATTTGTCCTGCGTCGTCTCCATCACGATGCGCTTTTCAGGATAAAGCGGTGTTAGATTTTCAAAATAAATCCTTTCACGGGATTTGTCCGGAGTTTTTCCATTGATGCTGTCTACTTTCAACAGTGCAAAGTACTTTTCTTTCTCCTTAGGAGGGCGGATTGTTCCGGAGATGGTATCACCCTTTTTAAGGTCAAACCGGCGGATCTGGGCCGGTGAGACGTAGATATCCTCAGCCGAGGGGAGATAATTATAATTGGGCGATCGGAGAAATCCGAATCCATCGGGAAGCACTTCCAAGACTCCCTCGCCATAGAGAATCTCGTTGGGATTCTCAGAGATCGCTCTGACGATTTCAAACACCATTTGCGGCTTCGCTAGCGACCCCAAATGCTTGAGTCCGATTTTTCTCCCATATTGGCTAAGTTGTTTGATATCCATACGCTGAATATCGGCGATTTTGGTCATACATTCCGGTCCCGGACGCCCAACTTGTTGTTGTGGAGGTTCAGATGGAATTTTAGCATGATGCTCTTCTCTCGGATGATCCATTCTTTTTTCCACATACCCCGATGAGGCGTTTTGTTTGTTGTCATCTGGATCCATCAAAAATTTGTCTCCCGAATATAAAATAACGCAAGTTTTGGTCCATCACTCACGTTAAAATAGGTTAATAAGAAATATACACATTTGTTTTGCGATTCTTTACGAACTTGGAATAAGTATTGACTATTGGCGATAGATGAAACCTAGTATGCCTACAGACTTCAGTATATCAGAAATTTATGTTTTTTTGCCTGTTTCACAGTTTTTGAGCCACTGATGCTTTCAACGGTTAAATTCACATCGTTGCCGGCTCTTTTGGCTTTCTTCGCCTTAGGATTTCAAATAATTTCTCCACTTCTTTGCGCAATTCGGCTTTGGTGTCATCGTTACGAAGGACAAAATCGGCTTTTTCCGCTTTTTTATGTTGATCGAGCTGTCTTGCCATTCGTCTGTTAAAATCTTCTCTCTCGTATCCGGTCATCTTCCGATAACGCTCCCAACAGAGTTCTCTATCGGCAATCACTGCAACGGTCGTATCAAAGTAATCCTCTCCCCCGCTTTCAAAAAGCAAAGGGATTTCAGCGACAAAAAGCGTCGCCGCCGGTGCTTTTTCTGTGAGTTGCTGATAATGCTCTTCGATTTCCTCGTACACTCTTGGATGAAGAAGTTCCTCGAGCGACTGCAATAATTTTGGATTGAGGAAAACCTTTGTCGCTACTCTAGTCCGGTCAATCTTACCGTCAACAACGATGCTTTTCCCTAATAAATCGATGATCTTCTTTCCTAATTCTGTATCGGGAGTCAACAACTGATGGACGATCTCATCAGCATCGACGACGTATGCGCCTAGGTCTTTTAGGAATTGGGCAACCAATGATTTACCCGATGAGATCCCGCCTGTGACGGCTACTTTCTTCAATATTAACACTCTTTCCAATTTTTGCCAATGGCAACGTTAACCTCAAGGGGGACTTTGAACGCATACACCTGTTCCATTTCCTTTTTTACCAGTGGCTGCAAGGTAAAAATTTCAAAATCGGGGAGTTCAAAAATCAACTCGTCGTGAATCTGCAATAACATATACCCTAATTTTCGCTCTTTTTGGATTTTTTTATCAATATTTAGCATCGCCAGTTTGATAAGATCCGCACTTGTCCCTTGAAGCGGGGTATTGATCGCTAACCGTTCAGCTGCTGCTCGGATTTGCAGATTTTTGCTATGCATTTCCGGAATTGCTCTTTCACGTCCAAAGAGGGTGACCGCTTTCCCCGTTTTTCTTGCATTCTCCTTACACATTTCCAAAAATTCTCGAACCCGTTGATAACGTGCAAAATAATCGTTGATAAAAGACTGGGCTTCCTCGAAGGAAATGTTCACTCCTCGAGCTAGCCCAAAGGCTTGCTGTCCGTAGACGACCCCAAAGTTGACCGCTTTGGCACAGGCTCGCTGCTCTTTTGTGACTTGGTTCAGTGGAAGATTAAAGAGTGTCGCTGCCGTATGCGCATGTACATCCTCATGATGTTCAAAGGCAGAAGTCAGTTTAGGGTCCTCGCTAAAATGAGCAAGAAGACGAAGTTCTATTTGAGAGTAGTCGGCAGAAAGGTAGCTCCAGCCCTCTTTTTCAGGTCGAAAGGCTTGACGAATGCGGCTTCCGATTTCAGACCGAATTGGAATATTTTGCAGATTGGGATCCTGGCAGCTTAGCCTCCCTGTCGCCGCAACAGATTGGTTAAAGGTAGGATGGATGCGGCGGGTGTTTTTGTTCACCTCTTTGGGCAACGTTTCGATATAGGTCGAGCGAAGCTTTTCAACGAGGCGATATTCCAAGATCTTTCCGGCAATGGGATAGGTTCCTTTTAAGCTTTCGAGAACCTCGGCACTTGTTGAATATCCTGTGGCGATTTTTTTGGGTGGGGAAATTCCCATTTTACGAAAAAGAATGTCGCTCAGCTGCTTAGGCGATTTGACATTAAAGGATTCATCGGCCATTTGGTGAATGTCCTTTTCCAATTCTTCAATGACCCGGTTGATTTCGACGGCCATATTCTTGAGATAGGGGACATCGACAAAGACACCGTGTCTTTCCATGCGGGCGAGGACTGAAAGGAGGGGAAGTTCCAACTCTGTCAACAGCTTCGTTAATTTCCTTTTGTCCAACTCCTCTTCCAGCAGATGTTTAAGGCGGTAAGTATAGTAAACATCTTCACAGCAATACTCACAAGCCTTTTCAAGAGGGACTTCTCTCATGGTTATTGTCTGTTTTCCTTTTCCTATCAGATCGCTCAGAGGGATTTTGACTTTCCCAAAATATTTGAGAGCCAAAAAGTCTAAAGAATGCTGCCGGAGATGAGAGTTGAGAAGATAGGAAGCTAAAATGGTATCAAACGAGATATTTTTTATCGCAATGCCCAGGTTTGTGAGTACATGCCAGTCATATTTAACGTTATGCCCATAAAAGCCGATATTTGGGTTGCTAAGGAGTGGTTTAAGTGCTTGGAAAACCTTTTCAAGGCCGAGCTTTCCGTTTGTCGGAATGTACCATGCTTGCGACATGTCGACACAAAATCCGATTCCCACCAGTTCCGCTTTAAGGGGATGCCGGTGTGTCGTTTCGGTATCAAAGCAAATCTCTTTTTCATGAGAAAGCTTTTCTACCAATCGTTCCAGATCTCCCTCATCGTCGATAAGTTCAAATGAGACAGCAGCTTCCTCTTGCTTGATTGCACGATCCTCTTCCAGTTCTTTAAGAAGAGTATTGAAATTCATGTAGGTATAAAACTCTCTAAGTTTTGGGAGATCCGGTGTTTTCAGCTCATAGAAAGAAAAGGCTTTGGGGATCTCCACCTCTGTGTTTATGGCGACAAGTTCACGGCTCAACTTGGCAATGCCGGCCTCTTGGATCACGGTTTCCTGTTTTTTCTTTCCCGAAATCTGCCTAGGATTGTCTAATATGGAATCGAGCGACCCAAATTCCCGGAGCAGGGCGGCGGCAGTTTTAGGACCAAAGCCCGGCAATCCGGGAACGTTATCGGAAGCGTCCCCCGTGATGGCAAGAAAATCGATCATTTGATGAGGAAGCACTCCATAGACAGCTTCAACCTCTTTTGGACCCAATGTTAAATTGTCTTTATGGGTGTTGAGAATTTTTACTTTCTCAGTCACAAGCTGGCAAAAATCTTTATCTCCGGTACAGAGAAAGACCGAGGCATCTTCATTAGCCGCCCACTTCGCTATCGACCCCATCGTATCATCCGCTTCAACACCCGGAATCACCAGTTTTGGGATTCCATGGAAGCCGCAAAATTCTTGCGCCCAGGAGATCTGATCGCGCAGGTCATCGGGCATGGCGGCACGTTGAGCTTTGTAATCTGCATAGATGGCTTTCCGCTTTTCAGTACCCGAAGGGCCATCGAACACCGCTACGAAATGGTCCGGGCGGCAATCCTTGAAAAGCTTCTCAACGGAACGGATAAATCCATACAGAGCATTTGTGGATTCTCCCCGCTCGTTGGTGAGATGGGAAATGGCAAAATAGGATCGATAAAGGTATCCCGATGCATCGAGTACGTAAAGCGAAGGCATTATCCCCTTGGGTAGAAATTGGGGAGATAGAGGTACAAGAATTGATTCATCATTTTTGCATCCAACTCAGGAATCAGTTCCACATTGTGTCTGAGCACTCCATTCATAAGAGGGGAATCCTCTGCAAAAAACTGAGAGAGCCAAAACTTTCTTTCCATCTTAACGACTTGGTAGTAGTCATCTTCAATACCAACTTCTTTTGCCAACTGCTTAATCGTGTCATTTAGGGAGTTATCGACTCCATCGATAAAACCGTACTCGACAGCTTTGCTTGCGGGAAAAACATTGGCGCCATAGTCATTGACCAACCGACTACGACTGACTTCCGGCCGGTTTTCTACGATAATCTGGACAAATTGTTGATAGAAGTCATCGAGAAGGGTTTGAAAGTGGGCATCTTCGCCCGGCTTCCATGGGCGAAAGGGATTTAAATCGTCTTTCCCTTTTCCGGCAAAAAGAGTCTTACCCTCTATTCCCACCTTCTCCATGAGTTGCGAGAGATTGAAAAAAGGAGGAGAAAGGACGCCGATGCTTCCGATGATGCTGACATCGCTGGCATAAATTTTGTCGGCAGCGGCGGCAACATACATCCCTCCGGACGCACAGATACCATCAACGTAGGCATAAACAGGAACTTTGAAGTGTTCTTTATATTCTTTGATGGCTTGATAAATGCCATCCGAATCGATCACCGTTCCCCCGGGAGTATTGAGATGAATCAAAAGAGCCTTCACGCGATTATTTTTCAACACTCCTTCCCGCGATTCGACGAGTTGTTGACGTATCGAGTGGGTATTCAATCTATCGGTCCCAATCAAACCTCCAATATTGATTTTCATAATCACCGGAGCGCTTTGGGAAAGGGACTGACGGACATCCTCGGCATTTGCAACAATTGTCGGGTTGTAATGGGTCTTGACTTTCATTTCTTCATCGACGCCTCCGAAGAGAAGAACAAAGAAAAAAATGATGAGAAAGAGTCCAAGACCCACCCCTAAAAGGGCGCTGAGGGAAATAAAAAAGGAACGTATCGTTGAAGCAAAAATAGAATGTTGCATTAGAATAAACCCACAAAGAAATTAAACCTGAAAAGCACTATCGCCTGTACAAAGTTTACATCAAAACAGCCTTTTTCCTAAAGCTTGACTTTGCAAAATTTTTGGCTCTCCTGAAGCGAGAGGCTTCATCCTCTGACATCTTCAACGATGCCATCGACCGTTTGGATAAGTCTGAAATTTTCAGTAATTTTCAGCGGGGCCATCGACCGTTTGTGAGCCTTCGAATGTTTTGCGTAGCTTGATTTGGGAGGATTTGGTAAGATGGTACCAAATTTTTCAACAAAGGAGGCACCTGTATCAAGAGACGATATTGTTAGGCAGTTTTGCTCGCGATTGAGCCAAGAGAAGAATGCTGAGATGTGACACTTCTAAATGATGCGCCGTAACCTAAG
>JBAUVX010000269.1:0-9235 GCA_049583465.1 Waddliaceae bacterium
CCTTTCTCTCTGTGCTCTCTGTGTCTCTGTGTTTTACACTAACAACCATGCTTTAAATGAGTGGTGAAACTAGTACCTGCGCATTATCAACCGAAATCGCAAAATCGCAATTCGCCCATGGCGTATAAATAAATAAACCGTTCAGGCCGCCTCTTCGCGATATACAATGGAAGAGCTGAACATCTTGGCGATGGGTTGCATCGATATCTCGCGGTTTTCCCTTGAAAACCATGGCAAAAAGCTGTATCATATTTTTTACCATTAAGAGTGAGGTTATGATCGATGGTTCAGGGTGCTCGCACTCCGGTGATCGCCGGCAACTGGAAAATGCACAAAACAATCGAAGAGGCGGAGGAATTCATCAACGCGCTCATTCCTGCTATTGCCGAGACTCTCAACCACGTCTATTTAGCCGTTCCTTTTACCGCGATAAAATCCCTTGCAGATCGACTTCAACAGACACATCTTGTTATCGGCGCACAAAATCTAAACGATGCTGCCGAAGGGGCGTTCACGGGGGAAATCTCAGGGCGGATGCTCAAGGATGCCGGAGCAAAATTTGTCATCATCGGCCACTCGGAAAGGCGGCAGGGATTTGGAGAAAGCAACACGTTCATTAATCGCAAGGTGATAAGGGCTCTCAGCGAGGGACTTCAACCCATGCTATGCATAGGAGAGACTTTCGAAGAACGGGAAGAGGGAAAAACCCACTCTGTATTAGAAACGCAGATCATCGAAGGGCTAAAAGGGATCGCAGCGCAACAGATAGAAAAAATGATCATCGCCTACGAACCCGTTTGGGCCATTGGCAAAGGCCATCATGCCGCAACCCCGAAAGAAGCGCAGCAGGAACATCGATATTGCCGCGGCGTCATTGCAGATCATTGGGGGAAAGAGGCTGCAAATTCTCTTCCCATCCTCTATGGGGGTTCCGTGAACCCGGAAAACGTCCGCTCTTTTTTAGATCAGCCCGATGTTGATGGAGTTCTCGTTGGCGGAGCTTCTCTTTGTGTCGATGCGTTTGCGCAAATTGTAAATTATCAGACCATAAATGTTTAGGAAACCATGATCGCTGTTTATTTTTTCTCTATTTTTCTTTTTATGTTGTTATGCTTGGTCCTATGTTTTGTTATTCTCATCCAAGAAAGCAAAAGCACAGGGCTGGGGGCTTCATTTGGCGGAGATACTCCGGATTCTCTTTTTGGTACTTCCACAGCAGATGTTTTAAAGAAGTTCACTGCGTGGCTTGCGGCAATCTTTTTTATTTCTTGTACTGTGCTGTCGCTGTGGACGTCGGCAATGGAGCGTTCTACTGTGACGGAATCGACGACGCCATTGTTGGAAAAACCTCAGGAATAAAGTATTGGGATCATCCGTTTTGGCATGCTAGAGCAAAATTGCTACCCAAACCTCAAAGTATGGGCAGCGTTGACCCACGATTAAAAACTCCGATTAAAACTGAGTTATAGTAAAGGTAGTAACGAAAGCTTTTCTAAATATAAAAACATTCTCGAAGATAGCACCGGCAAAACCGGGTTGATCTCCCAGTGTATCGATAGCGTTGAGGATCTGCACAATCGAGCTCCCAAAAGGTATATAAGCTGTGTATAATAACGCAGTGATAGCAATTGCATTGATCAGCTGAACAACGCCCCAAAGGCATTGCTTTTTGTTTCCCCAAATCCTTTTGGGAAGATTTTCATTCAAGCCATTTTTAAGGACCCCTCTGATTCCGATGTCATAGACCTTGAAACTGTACTTCGTGGCCAAAGCCCCCTCATAATTTTCACCAATATTGGAATCATCATCTCGAGAAAATTCCATCTCTTCTTGCTTAAGGGTGTGGAAACATTCGCGACCTAATATCTTGACTTTATCGGGATTCACATGAAACTTTACCGTCGGACTGAAAAAGCCGAGTACCATAGCATAACCGTTGCTTTCGCACGCGTTTACAACCTCCCTTGTTATTCCCGCTTTCCAGGTTCTTGGAAGAGGCAGGAGCGACCCGTAGAAAGAGATGGTGGAGCGAAGAGCATAATATTTGACGGTCAATGTTGTTTTAAGATAACTGGAAATATAGGAAAGGGTTGATTGCTCGTTATTGTTGTCAGTGACGAAGTCCTCAACGACATAAAAATAACCGGCATCCCTTTGTGCAAAAGGAGATTGTATCCGATGTGCGATTGCAAACCATCTGGCCTCGCCGCCCATTCCTCCCCGCTTGAGATCGGGGCCTTGAAGATGGATACGGCAAAGCGCGTAAGGATCGGTTCCGTGTCTGAATGTTTTCAAACAGAGAATGTCCGATAAGGCAGCCTCATATAAACTGTACAAGGAATAGCACTTCAAAGCATTCATGGCGACTCTTCCAACTACAGTTGCAACAGCTCCTAGAGAGGGGCTCATCAGTCTTTCGCAGATAGGAAAGCAGCTTTGTTTTATCCCTTCCCCGATGGAAGGGTAATGAATATTCATGCAAGTGTTCATGTTAAATTCTATAATTTTTAATTTAAAACCCGGGTTTTAATTTGATTGCTCATATTTTTTTTTAATTTCTTTTAACTTGGGTTCCAGGTCTTTTCGAGCTTGTCCTCGAACTCGATCAATGAAAAGAACGCCGTTAATGTGGTCATTTTCGTGCAGAATACAGCGAGCTTCAAGATCGGAAAACTCCTCTTCGAAGGTGTTGCCTTCTAAATCGGTAGCACGGACGATCACTTTCACCGGACGGGTCACCTCTTCGTATAGAGTGGGAATAGATAGGCAGCCTTCTGAGCGAGTGTTAAGGTCTGTGCTCGTGGATACGATCGTTGGGTTGATGAACACGCGCAGCTTTCCGGGCAGCCATTCTCCATCTTTTTTCTCTTTTGGAACGGCGGTGATAAAAAGCCGCAGAGAGCGGTTGACTTGGGGGGCGGCAAGGCCGAGACCATTGTGTTCGATCAACGTATCAACCATATCTTTGACAAGCCGGGGAATGTCGTCGTCAATTGTTTCTACCCGAGTACATTTTTTTCGCAAGATGGGATTTCCATAATAAGCGAGAGGTAATTTCATTTTTCACTCTTTCAACCCGGGTTTTCACATTGATTCTGTGTTTGGGTAAAGTTCACGGAAATTACGGTTTTTAGTATGATAACAAATAATGAACCTATTCGTAAATTCATATTCGCCGTCTTTCTTCATTTGTTGGATCTTTTTTAGCTCTTCTTTTTGCCAAGCTTGTCCAAGTTTGCCTTCGAAGAAGAGCTAAAAAATCTCAAAAAAATGAAAAAATCTGAACGAATAGCAATTTACGGATAGATTCATGGTTAAAGATACGACTAAAAATTGCAGTCTTTGTACCCTTTGTGCCAATAGAGTCGGCAACAATCCCATTAGCGATGGAAATCAAGTCTTTTGCTGTATTGGCTGCCACGCTGTTTTTCAGATTCTTTCTTCTCGCGATGAAAAGGACAATTTTCGCGACCATGCCTTATTTAAGCAAGCCTTGCAGTCAGGGTTGATTTCCAATCCCGCTCTTTTACAACAAATCCAACAAAGTCAGGCAAAGCTGCCGGAAAACGAGTACGAAAAGCTCTATTTTGAAGTTCAGGATCTTTGGTGCCCTTCCTGTGCAGAAATCATCAGGCTCATGGTGCAAAAGGAAAAAGGGGTGCGCCGCTGTGTCGTGGATTACACTACAGACCTCGCTTTCGTTGACTATGCTCCAAGGTATCTGTCTAAAGAGGCCATTTTTGCGAAGATAAAAAAGATTGGCTATAAAGCCTCTGCGTTGGAAGACAGCGAGCAGAAGGGTGTCAATTTTTCTCTCTATTTACGCTTCATCATCGCTGCATTTTTTTCTCTTAATATCATGATGTTTTCGTATCCTATTTATTCCTCCTATTTTCATTCTGATGATTGCGGATCAAGCCGGCTTTTTGCCTGGATCTCTTTTTTTGCTTCTCTTCCGGTCATCGGGTACAGCGGGTGGCCGATTATCAGACGTTGCTGGAATAGCCTAAAAGCGGGCGTTTTGGGAATGGAAATCCTGATCGTGATGGGAGTCCTAGCAGCTTTTGGACTCTCTTTCCGGGAATTACTGCGAGGGGGGAATCATGTCTATTTTGATTCGATGACCGTGATCATCACGTTTGTGTTGTTAGGAAAAATGATGGAATCCAAGGCAAAATTTTCTGCTAAAGAGTGTTTATTTCGACTAGCAAGGGCAACCCCTAAACGGGGACGAAAACGTTTTGCTAATGGCACTGAGAGATTTGTCCCTCTCAAGGAGATTAAAAAGGAAGATGTCGTCGTTGTGTTTTCCGGAGAAAAAATTGTGTTGGATGGAATTGTCCTTGAGGGGAGTGGAAGCTGTGATGAGTCTGTCATGACAGGAGAGGTCATCCCCGTACAGAAGAAAACCGGAGACGGCGTATTGGCAGGAACCGTCCTTAATCGCGGATGGTTGGCTTATCGAGCCGCCGCGACTGAAAAATCAACAGGTTTACACCAAATTATAGAGGCTATTGAAGGGGATCTCGATCATAAAACCGTTTATTCGCGAGCTGTCGATCCCGTCATCCGCCGGTTTGTCCCCCTTGTGTTTGTGATTGCTTTAGGGACGTTGATCGGTTGTTGGCTTCAAGGATCTTCCTTAGAGCATGGAATGATTCGAGCGATTTCCGTTCTTTTTATTTCCTGCCCTTGTGCAGTCGGCATTGCTGCCCCTTTAGCGGAATCGCAGTTGTTAAGAAAGCTTGCAAACGTCGGCGCTATTGTCAGAAACCGCGGGTGTTTGTCCCATTTAGGAAGAGAGACAGTGTGTGTTTTCGATAAAACAGGAACAATCACAGAGGGGCATTTTCAGCTTATCGGGGGGGTGGAAGCATTAACGCGGCACGAGAAAAAAATTCTTAAAGGATTAGCATCCCAGTCGAACCATCCGGTTTCCTGCGCCATTTCTCAAGCAATTGAGGAAGATGCTGTTAAGCTATCAACTGTTGAAGAGGTTGTTGGGCATGGGATGCGCGGGGATGATTCCCGGGCACTCTATTGTTTGGGATCGGAAAAATTTATGCGTCAAATGGGAATTCCGGTGATGCAGCAGCATAAGGGTTCTTCTTCCTCCATCGCGTCATGTGTGTATTTTTCTCGCAATGACCGGGTTCTCACTATGTTAAGCCTGGGGGACCGTGTTCGAGAAGGGGCGGTGGAAATGCTCAAGTCCCTCCGGGCTGCCGAGACCGTTCTCCTATCGGGAGATCAAGAATTTCCGGTAAAAGCAGTCTCCAAGGCCTGCGGCATGACGACCTGTCACTGGGAATGCCATCCCCTTGAAAAGCGGCAGCATATTGAGCGTTTTAGAGAAAAAGGGGATATCGTCTGCATGATGGGTGATGGGATGAATGACGCTCCGGCACTAACCGGAGCACATGTGGGCATCTCCGTTGTCTCAGCAACAGATATTTCCATTCAGGTTTCGGATATTATGTTAACCACAGATCGACTCGATGTGATTCCAA
The DNA here is from genome assembly GCA_049583465.1 of Waddliaceae bacterium. GTDB lineage: Bacteria > Chlamydiota > Chlamydiia > Chlamydiales > Waddliaceae > JBAUVX01. The sequence goes on from JBAUVX010000269.1 coordinate 5,511, forward strand.
AAATCCGCGCCTTAGCAAAAAAAGGGCGGAAAATTGTGCATCAAAATTTGTTTTGGGCTTTCTTTTACAACGTCATTGGAATAGGATTGGCGGCCGCCGGTTATCTTCACCCTCTTTTTTCTGCCTCTGCCATGGTGGCAAGCAGTTGCATCGTTCTTTTAAATGCAAAGAGAGTGCAGTGATCAAACGGGCCATGGGCCCTCTTCGGTATTTTCTCCATTGGGGAGATGAAGTTCTTGAAGACTTTAGACTTGTCACATAGAATGACGACAAAGGCGCATGCATCTTCAACCCGGGGTTGAAGCCGGCCTACCCCGGTTATTTCAATAAAAGAAGCAAAGAGGAATAAAGGGAGAGGAAAAAAAGAGGCGATTGTGAAAGAAAAATGCCGTTCATTCTCTACATGTGAAAATCGGATTTTTATCGTCTCGGGGCTTGCCATTGCGGCAGCTTTGCTTCTTACTGTCGTTTCGTTTATTCAACTGTGCACACAGTCATGTGCTGATGCGCATGATTACCGGCTGCTCGGCGTCCATTTCGAAATTGTCGGTTTCCTCTTTTTTGGTGCACTGGCAGTCATTCATCTCCTATCGAGAGTCGCTCCCTTCCTTTCTTGGGTTGTGGAGATTCTATTTGGAAGTGCCTTGGGGGCTGAAATCGTCTTCATTCTGGTGCAAAAAAACCAGATTGGAAAGTGGTGTCCCGTTTGCATCGCCATTGCGGTTTGCGTCTTCATTGGAGCTGCTGCACTAGGGGTAGGCCGAGTAAAAAACATAAAAGCGTTAACGATTAAAGGGAACAAGGGGGAAATCATGAAAAGTATTGGCAAGGGGTTCGTCTCAATGTCGGCCATATGGATAGGATGCTTGATTGCATTTTTTGGCATCGCAAAATACGATCCTTTAGAAGCGGCACGACAATCGATCAAGCAGAGTCTTGCCTTCGGAAAAAAAGACAGTCCCATTGAAGTGTATCTATTTACAGATTGGATGTGCCAGGCTTGCCGAAGCCTTGAGCCTTCTATCGAGGGGTTATCTCAAGAGATCATGAACAACGGGAAACTCATTTTTGTTGATGTTGTGGATCAACCGGAAACGCTGAATTTTGTCCCTTATAACTTAGCATTTATGTTAAAAAACAAGCCCCGGTATTTTCAACTCCGTCATTTGCTCACAGAGATTTCAAAAAAAACGGGGTCTCCTACAGATAAGGAAATTTCCTCTGCAACAGAAAAGCTCGGCATTCAATATCAAAAACTGAATTACTCTGATATCGTGCTTGGGATTAAATATTTTAAAAAACTGGGTGAAAAATTCAAAATTAAAGGGACTCCAACAATGGTTATTATTAATACAAAAGCAAAAAAAGGAAAAAAATTAGTAGGTACTGGTGAAATTAACCAAGATAAGGTAGCAAAAGCCATCGAAGCACTCAAGCAGTTATGATACAACACGACACGAGCCGGACGATTCTAGATGCCATTGGCTGGACTCCTCTTGTGGAATTGCAAAGGCTGAATCCCTATCGCAAGCATAAGCTATTGGTTAAACTCGAGTTCCTCAATCCGGGTTTTAGCATTAAAGACAGAATCGTTAAACACATTATCGACCATGCGGAAAAAACAGGGCAGCTGAAACCGGGCGGCACCATCGTCGAAAACACCTCGGGAAACACCGGAGCCGCCATCGCCATGATAGCGGCGATTCGGGGGTATAAAGCCATCCTTACGCTTCCCGATAAAGTCAGTCAAGAGAAGCAAAACGCGTTAAAGGCCTATGGAGCAAAGATCATTGTCACTCCTACCGACGTTCCTGCCGATTCTCCCGATCATTATGTCAATCGGGCAAAGAAAATTGCCGCTGAAACACCCAATTGTTTGTACCTCGATCAATATAATAATCCGAAAAACACCGAAGCCCACTATTTGACGACAGGACCCGAAATTTGGAGACAGACACAAGGGAAAGTGGACTATTTTGTTGCGAGTGCCAGCACGGGAGGGACAATTAGCGGTGCCGGCCGATACCTCAAAGAACAAAACTCTCGTATTCAGGTGGTTATGCCCGATCCCGTTGGATCCATTTATTATGAATATTTTAAGACCAAGCGGATTCCGGAAACAGGACATTGTCGTTATCAACTGGAAGGAATTGGAGAAAATCACCTTGCAAAAGCCATCGATTTCTCCGTCATCGACGATGTGATGCAAGTCACCGATCGAGATTCCTTTGCTATGGCGCGGCAGCTTGCACAGCAAGAGGGGATTTTAGCCGGCGGATCCAGCGGGGCCAATGTTTGGGCTGCTCTCGAATTGGCAAAATTTACCACCGAGCCCTCGACCATTGTTACCGTTATTCCCGATGGCGGAATCAAATATTTAAGCAAAATTTATGACGACGCCTGGATGCATGCGCACCGGTTGTTGTAATTCCAAAACTCCCGTGAAAAAAAGAGAACAAAGCGATGAAATTTGCGACTAAAGCCATTCATGTAGGAAGCGAGCCCGATCCGAGGACAGGGGCGATTATGCCCCCGATTTATATGACGTCAACCTTTGTTCAGGATGCTCCGGGCGAGAGCAGAGGGTATGACTACACAAGGGCAAAAAATCCCAATTTTACCATTTTAGAAGAACTTGCCGCCTCTTTGGAAGAGGGAAAATATGCCACGGTATTTTCCTCAGGGTTAGGAGCGCTGACCGCTATGGCGACGCGATTAGATCCGGAAGATCATGTGATGGCAGTCAATGGGGTTTATGGGGGCACGTATCGATTTTTTAACCAAGTGTTTCATCGGTATGGGATTCGCTTTTCGACAATCCTTCCTAAAACAATCGAAGAATTAGACGAGATTTTATCCTGTAAACCGAAATGGTTATTATTCGAAACACCAACCAATCCTTTGTTGGAAATTTTTGACATCGAAGGATTTTCCACTGTGGCAAAACAACATGGGGTCACGACGATTGTTGATAACACCTTTGCAAGTCCTTACTATCAAAACCCGCTAAAGTTAGGAGTCGATGTTGTTTGGCATAGCTCCACAAAATACATTGGAGGACATTCCGATATTATCGGAGGCATTGTCGTCACGAACGACTCCGATTGGAAAAATGATATGGATTTTAAGCGATTATCCCTTGGAGTGAATCCTAGTCCTTTTGATGTTTGGTTGGCAACTCGCGGCGTTAAGACTCTAGCCGTTAGAATGGAGCAGCACCAAAAAAATGCCTTTGCCCTGGCGCAGTTTCTCGAACAACATCCGAAAGTCAAACGGGTCTATTATCCCGGGTTAGCCAATCATCGAGGCCATGAGGTGGCAAAAAAGCAGATGAGCGGCTACAGCGGGGTGGTTTCCGTTGAGTTTGCCATGACATTGGAAGAAACCAAACAACTCATCTCCTCTTTTCGGTATTTTGCCCTTGCAGAAAGTCTTGGAGGGGTCGAGTCTTTGGTCAATCATCCTGCGACAATGACCCACGCTGCGATTCCCAAAGAGCAAAGAGAGAAAATCGGTCTTTCCGATGGCCTTGTTAGATTCTCCCTCGGGATAGAGAATGCCGAAGATCTCATTGAAGATATAGAAGACAATTTATCGAGGTTTTAACCCACATTCCGCATGTTGCGGGAGGTGATTTCAATAGATTTTTGATTCTAAGTGGGTTACAAAATCGAAGCTTGGTCTGTAGTCACCAATCGAGATTTTGTAATCCACTTAGAATTAAA
>JBAUVX010000270.1:0-1588 GCA_049583465.1 Waddliaceae bacterium
GTTGCTCGATATATACCAAAACGATGGTACCGGCAAACATAGACGCTGGACATTTTTACAGGTAATAGAGCGACTGAAATCGATCAGAAGCCAAACTGTTCAGATAGGTGGTATTGACCTGCCTAATGTCATTTCGACCCCCGATAAGGAACAAAAAATGTTGCTTGATGCTTTACGGTTAAAGCTGTAGCCAGACTCTGGAAATTTTTTTTCTTTTTAAGTCTATAACTTCTAATGGGATATCTTCGAATTCCCGGAATAAGTTACGTCATAGCTTCAATACAAGCCCTTAAAGAGGAAAAAAGAGGGCGAAATAAACCATGAGGTGGTATTGGTTGATTGGACAGAAATGAGGCAAAACTTAGTTATAAAATCTGCCCTAAATTTTTAGAGTCCATCTGAACATTTGCGTTCATATAAACCCATTCTTTTAAAGAGAGGGAGCTTTGCCCCCTCGATCAAACACTTCCGTATAACCGTCATGTTCCGGTCGATTACGAGAGCTGCTTCTTCCACTTGCTTATTTGAACCGGATGAACTTGATACTCTTTGGCTAGCTCATTAATCGTCCGTTGTTCCCTGATGGCTTCAATGGCAATTTTTTTCTTGAGCTCCGGACTGAAATGTCTTCGTTTCATATAATCTCCTAATAATCATTTGATTATAGCAGATTTATATAACTAACTCACCTGTCCAATTTTTCGATACCGGCTCTCTTCATCTGTGGATTTGGGGGGATCAGCTTGTCGATCACCTCTACAATACCAATTTCATCGCAAATTTGTGAGACAATTCCGAGATGGTCTAAATTTTTACTGCTATATTTTTCTTTCATAAAATTCTCCACAATAACAAAAAAATTGATTTTAAATGGAGAATGGAAAAAAATCTTTAGAAATTCGCTTTACTGATTAGGCTTGAGAAAAAAAATCCTCAAAATGCAGCCTTGCCCTGCGGAGCAGGTGCGGAACTTGGGCTGTAGCCGGGGTCTTTGAGGAAACCTTAGAAGCCCCGGCTATAATGCTCAGCATTTAGCGACGGGAGCAATCACGTAATCCTCGATAAAATGCCCATTTTAAAAAGCATAAATTTTACTAAATCCCTTTCTAGGGTTTGACCAGAAGATTTGAAATCGTAAAGAGATTTATCAAAAAATTTAAATAGTATAAGTTCATCTTGCAGCCCCTCTTTTTCAGTTGAATCTGGAAGTTCATCTATCCAATTTTGCCACCAATTCTGTTCTGCTTCTCCATTTTTCGATGAATAGGATGATTGTTCACAGATGGCATCAACTAACGCCTCGGCAGAATACCACTTGTTGGATTTTAGAGCAAAATGGGGCCAGAAAGTAAAGTCTAAAATAATAGAAATTATCCATTTGTAAAGATGGTTGCAAAGGCCGGTTTCATTAATGCTCATGTCGTTTTTAAGTGTTTCGTCGTGGAGCTTAAATGGTCGGTCAAAATAAAATAAGGCAATGTTGTAAAAGTGTTGGTCATTTGGATCAATGATGCCTTTTGGTAATTTATAGGCATATTTTGTCAAAGAAAAGAAAACTCCTTCAAACCAATTGCGGCGCCTTTTAGTA
>JBAUVX010000271.1:0-4622 GCA_049583465.1 Waddliaceae bacterium
ACGGTTTCATATAGAGAAGGTTCGAGCTCGAAATCTTTGGCATCAGGCTTCTCGATTTTGGAGAAAATTGCTAGCTCATACGGTGTGTATCAAACTGAATATGGAATTAGGCAACGAGCCTTTACAGTTTGAAGGTCTCATAACGCATTAACAATTCGCCCATGGGGTCAATACAATCCCTTTTACGATCGTTCAACCCCGGGAGCTTTCGCGCGGCCCAACCTCTTAATTTAAGCTTGACAGAGCACTAGTTTTAGATTTAGAAAAGCAGATCGAAACGCACCATGCGATTACCAGACTTACGACATGCTATCCTTCGAATAAACGAGGATTAGAAGATATCAAAAGCTGCCTAACAAAATTGAAGGGTATCGTTTTGAGTACATGGAACGAAATTTCCATCAGGCTGCTCGCCTCCCCTTTTTTCCTGGACATCGTTCGCATTTGCCCCCTTTCCAAGCTTTGATTCAGGGCATGCAGGAATTCCTTTCTTCTGATATACTCTGTCAAGAAGAAGGATCCGTAGAGCAAAGGATGGAATGGATACGATCTTTTCTTTTTGACTTCAAAATTCATTTCAAGCTTTATCTTCAAAGCTATCTTAACGAGTGCCAAATGTTTTACAATAGAATCTCGCCTATAACCCCGGAGCAGAGAGAAGGAAACTTAACCCATACAACCAAGACGATCCCCCACATATTCGATCAAATGGCAGAAAGGTCGAAGTGGCTACAAGAGATCCCTAGAGAACAACTTGTCAGCTCTATCGAGATTCCGGATGACCCGCTTGATCGCATGAAAATGTGCCTTTCCCTAATGCAACAAATAAAGAAAGGTATAGACCAGATGAAATCAGCAGCCTCTGCACTCGCAAAAAATGTGGAACTATCAGTAAAAAACACGATTTCTATAGAAAAATGTTATGAAAAAAAAGAGGATTTTGAACTAAAGCTTGAAGAACTCGTAGATACTTGGCTTGAACTAGACGACATATGGAGTCAATGGTATGATCGCCATATCAAGCCTCATTTCGAGGAAACTCCAACGCCCCCAAGGCCAGGACAACTAGAGGATTTTTCAGAAAACTCGAGTGATCAGGAGACTCGGGAGATACCGGATTTCTCAGACAGCGGGGAAATGAATCTGGAGGAAACCGAGGGCAAAACAGACGATCCCGACTTTTCCCACACAGCACAAAGAGACTTGCCTCCTCAAGAACCCTCGCGGGATCCTGAAGTGGATATCCTTAGAATTCAAAGAATACGCCGCAAATTGACTTTTTTGAACTTGTACAATAGGTCCACGGTAAAAGAACTTAAGCAAGCTTTATGCCATGCCGGTTGGGAAGCCACAGGGTTTATAAGAGGAAGCCACCAAAAATTTCATAAAAAAGATGTAGGCAGCCTCAGTTTATATGGGAGGCCAGGGGATACGGTACCTCCTAAAAAAGTCAAACAAGTCAGACAGGCAGTCGGAAGCGAAATGAATCAAGTGGATTAGCTCCCTCTACTTGCCCTGAGCCTCTGCTAGTATCCCAACTCGCATGGCAAATTTAAAACCCTGGGTTGCGATATTTCCCTGCAGCGGGTTTTTTTAGACGCGCAGATGCAAGCTGATCGACGAGCGCAACCCGTCCCAGGGTTGGGCAAGGAGAGAAGCGCAGTAGATGCGTGTCTAAAAAAAAAAATGGCTCCCGGGAAATATCCCCACTTCTTACGTCGGACACAAGTTAGAAGAGGGAGGCTATTTTTTGGATCTGTTGTTTGGCAGCATGCAGAGCTTGCTCTTTTTTCTCATCGCTCTCAAGTGTCGGTTCAATGACAATGGATGTGAAATCCTGAAAGCCGATAAAACCCAAAATTGTTTCCATGTAGGGCTTTTGCAAATCTAATTTTTCAGCTTCAGTGTTTGGTTCATAGGCCCCTCCTCTCGAGTAAACGAGTAGGGCTTTTTTGTTGGCGACCAACCCTTTGTACCCTTCCTGGGTAACTTCAAAGGTATAGGTGGGCTGAACCAGGATATCGATATAATGCTTCAGTTTGTATGGAATGCCAAAGTTCCACATCGGCAGAGAAAACACATATTTGTCAGCATCCCGGAATTTGGCAATGATCTCTTCTATACGCTTCCAGGCATTCATCTGAGCTTCAGAATGCGGTTTTCCATGCATAATAGCATATTTGGCATCGATGGTATCTTTGTCAAATTCAGGAAGTTGTTCTTGCCATAAGTCGACGATGGCGAGTTCATCCTGTAAATGGATTTTTTGATACTCATCCAAAAACTCTTTTGCGATCTCAATGGAAGATGAACGCGTTTTTCTTGGAGATGCTTCAATATACAGTAACTTTTCCATAAACCTTCTCAATTTTACGAGTGCAACAAGAGAGCAATGTTATTGAATTGAGTTTAGAATAGCAATTTTTTTTTGTCATCCCTGTGGACACTCAGCAGATCTACGACTTCCGGAGAGTCTATGCATATTCAACAAACCGACATAACGATTTAAATCCCAGTCTCTCGTAAACCTCCCTTCCATCAGCTGAAGCTTGCAAAGTCACCATGTGATATCCTTTTTCTTTTGCTCGATGAATCAAATACTTCATCATATATCTCCCAAAACCTTTGCGTCTTTGGTTTGGAACAGTCATCACGTAATAAATACCGCCAACATTTGCATGAAGAACAAGTATACCCGTGAGGACCGGGACGCCATCAAGATATCCCACATACATCTTCTAAATAAGTGCTCGGAGTTTTCGGACATTTTTGAGCCTTGGTTTAACCGCTAAATAGAATGTGCATGCTCACCTCCATCGTTGACTGGTTTCTTCAAACTTACACATCACTCTGTTTTTGCGCATTCTTCTAAAGCGGGATGATCGTCTTGTTTACAAGGCGAACTCACCAATGATATTACCGGTGATGATGCGGACCAAGCTCATAATCGGGCGTTTAGCACCAATGTAATTCCGGTCTCTAAGTTGAAAAATATTTATGGACGTTTATTTGTGTGATTTCCTTTCTTATTGGCAAGTAACTAGGTTAAAGCCCAATTCTTCGGCTTTTTTCTGTAGCAACGACAATTGTCTTAGTTTGTATGCTGCCTCATAGGCTTCTTGCCCTGCCTCGTTGAAACTTTTCTTGCCCTTTATCATTGTGTATAAGATCACAGCGATTTTATGGGCTCCGGCAGTAATTGCTTTGGGCGCTCCTAATCTTGCGCGCATCCGTCGGAAATACGATCCCAGTGCCGTCTTTGATCTATAAAGAGCGTTAGCTGCTAAGCGCAATGCTTGTGCGGCCCGATTGGCCGAGGGTTTGGTCTTACTGCTTAAGACCTTTCCTCCTGAGATTTTATTGCCAGGACATAGCCCCAGCCACGAAGCAAAGTGTTTCGAAGTCGGCCAACGTGTCATATCTGTTCCGATCTCTCCTAAAACCCTCATAATAGCATTAATATCCAGCCCTGGTATATCTGTTAGGTCTACTCCTAAAATTCTTTCAAGAATAGGCTTTGCTTCAAAGTGATATGGGCTAAGATTATATGGAGTTTTCTTTTGTACCCCTCTCCCGCCCTTCGTCTGCTTTGTTTGCTGTTCGTCTTCTAGTGTTAGATTTTCAGCTAGAATATCCATATCTTTATTCGGTGCTTCCTTTTTCCATTTATTCAGAATCTTTTCTATTTCTTCCTCACAGGCCATTACCTGTTTATGGAAAAGATCATAGGCCTCAAGCGCTTGTTTTAAAGCGAGAAGATGCTCTTCTCGATAGTTTCCAACCAACGCTTTGGCAATTTCTTTTTCATCTTTCTTGCAACGGTAATCTCGAAATTTTGCAAGTACTAAAGGATTCCGCTCTCCACCAACAATTGCTCGTACAATATTCATTCCGGTAGCCCCTGTAATGTCACTGAGAACATGGTTGATTTGCAAATTCATTTGTGTTAATGCTTTATGTATTAGTTGCACCTGCTGTGAAGCCAGTTCAAAGAGTCTGGTTCTTTGTCTAATGTAGCCTCGAAAAACTACGCACTCGTCATCAGGGCGAAAAGAGCCTCGGAGAAGTCCATAGGCGTGCAATTGTTGGATCCATTGACAATCCTTAACATCAGTTTTTCTGCCCGGCACTGTTTTAAGGTAGTATGCGTTCACTAACAATACCTCCAGTCCAGCTTGGGCTAGAATATCATATACAGGAATCCAGTACACACCGGTAGATTCCATGGCTAAGGATTTAATGCCGCACTCTTGGACCCATGTAAGCATGTTTCTTAGATCTTCAGTAAATGTTAAATATTCACGAATTTCTTGGTGACCGTCTGCAAATCCAATGCAGATAAATACAGAACGCGCACCTATGTCAATGCCTGCGACGCATGGGTTCATCTGAGATAACTGAAAATTAGATCTTGATTGCTTTGCTATGGGTTTTTTAGTATTCTTTTTCATGACAATCCTCTGTTGTTGGTTGGTTAAAGAGCAAACCATCATACAGGGGATTGTTATTTTTATAAAAAATATTCGTTTTCCAATCGTTGGCAGATTCTCACGCCCGAACCGGACCGAGTGACACTTATTTGTAGATATTTCCAGGACGCAGTTCTGGTGAAGAGCTCATAA
>JBAUVX010000272.1:0-2338 GCA_049583465.1 Waddliaceae bacterium
TAGCTCATACGGTGTGTGTCAAACTGAATATGGAATTAGGCAACGAGCCTTTACAGTTTGAAGGTCTCATAACGCATTAACAATTCGCCCATGGGGTCACTCTGATAAAAACCGGTTGAGATACAAGGCACAGGACATTTGCGAAGAGAGCAACTTTTCCTGCGGTCAATCGACAATTTCCCGCTTTAAAATGGCATCAAGTTAATTGATCGGGTGTATGCCGAAACTCTAAACAGGCGTTTGGGAAATTTGGGAACAAGTAAACCCTCATTTTTCCTCCATAAAGTTTTCTATCTTGCCAAAAGATTAGCATCTATACCCAAACAAGTTCAAGAACTTGTTATAGGTATATTTCCTATCACTTGCAAGTAAATCAAATTTTTGAACAATACGAGAAGAAGACAAAAGGGTTTTCCCATGCTTTATTTTCTTGTCATTGCCGCCGTCCTCTTGATTAGCTTCCAGCTCCTGGCTGATCCCGCAAAAGGAAATGTGGAGCAAGCAACCTTTGCAGGAGGGTGTTTCTGGTGCATGGAACCTGTCTTCGATGATTTAGAAGGAGTGGTCAAAACAACAGTTGGGTATTCGGGAGGAGAAACAAAAAATCCTTCCTATAAGGAAGTATCTTCAGGAAAAACAGGACATGCAGAATCCATCCAAATCGATTTTGACCCGACAAAAATTCGTTATGAAGAATTGCTCGACCATTTTTGGAAGAATATCGATCCCACCGTCAAAGACCAACAATTCTGCGATAAAGGCAACCAATACCGGTCCGCAATTTTTTATCACAACGAAAAGCAGAAACAGCTAGCCGAACGTTCAAAAGAGCAATTAATCCGGTCGCAGCGCTTTGATCACATCTTCACTGAAATTTCCCCTGCATCCACATTTTATCCGGCAGAAGACTACCATCAAAAATACTACAAAAAAAATCCTTACCGGTATAAAATTTATCGGTATCTATGCGGCCGAGACCAACGTCTTAATCAACTTTGGAATCATTAATTTTCCCATCTTTATCCTTTTATATACCTCTCAGCCTATCCGCAAATTCGTAAAAGATCTATAGTCACCTAAGCGAGTTCATCAAGTATTTTTTTATTTTCTGGAAATGTAAAATTGTGTTATAGATTTTACCATAGAAAAACAGCGTATAGAAATTTTAAATGAACCAAAAAAGTAAAAAATTGGAGTTGCGTGATGACAGCCGTATCAAGATCAGCTTTTGGGTCCTCTTTAATCCCAACTAATAATCCGCTTTCAGCATTTAGAGAAAACAATAAAACGAGGCTTTCTCGTGAACAGGAAAATGCCATTGCGGAAGTCTTTGAAAGAGTTTCAAGTAGAGTTATTGAAAGAGTAGGTGCCAATCGGGAGCAGGGAAGTAGGCATGAAGATGACACACTTATGCACATCAAAGCAGTATTGGAAGATGAGTTCAAAAAAAATGTTCCAAAGGACCTATGGGCAAGATTATCGAACTTGGAAAGCGGACTTAGCAAAAAAAATGCAGAGATTACGAAGCTCAGAAATGAAAATTCGGAACTGAAAGCCAGACATGCTGAGGAAGAAAGGTTCGCCGGTACAGGCTATGAGTGGAATGCTAGAATGATTGCTATGCTAAGTGAAGAAAGGGAGAAGCTAAACAATAGAATTGCAGAGCTGGATGCTAAGATAGGGAAGCTTTTTGTTAAAAACAAGGAGGGGGATGTTAAAATTGCTGATCTATCTGTTCAGTTTCCCCATCCGAGTTTTAAGGAAAAGAGACTCATTAATGGAAAAAAGAACAGGAATGCTTTAATTAATAAACTAAGTCGAGAAAAGGAAGAACTAAACCATAGATGTGCAGAAATTACAGATCTGGAAGCCGGGGTAGCGAGGAATGTTGCTGAAAAAAACAGAATGGTCGCTAGCATTGCTTGGCATAGCGCTGAAATTGCGAAACTAAGTCGAGAAAGGCAGGAGTTATACAACAGAATTGCAGAGGCGGAAGCCGAGGTAGCGAAGAATGCTGCTGAAAAAAACAGGGTGGACGCTAGCATTGCTATGTTGAGTGGTGAGAAAAAGAGGCTCGCAGATGAAAACAGGGTCCGGGATGCTAGAATTGCTCAGCTGAGTACACAAATTGATGAACAGAACGCTGAAAAACAAAAGTTTATTGCTGAAAATCAGGCGCAGAATGATAGAATTTCCGAGCTGAGCGATAGAATTGCGAAGCTAAATCGTGAAAGGGAGGAACTCGACGGCTGGGATATTGTATCAAAGCCTGACTAAGAGACTCTGTATCAAACTAGTACCCATGAACCTATCTCACTAAACGCTTTTCAGCCGATTT
>JBAUVX010000273.1:0-9946 GCA_049583465.1 Waddliaceae bacterium
ATTTAGCGTATCCCCAAAAAACATTCAAATCTGATCTTATCAAAGCTTTTCGATACAAAGCTATGGAATTCCTTTTGTCCATATTCTTACAAAAAAAATATTTTGTAGAATTTCATGCTTTATCTATTCCAACGGGAACTGCTGTCATGCTCCCTGTACTGAAACGCCTTTTCTTTGCGTTATTTTCGAAAATCGTGTATTTTCAATTTCCTATGAATCTCTTACTCTATTGTTTTTTTGTGATATGAAGTTACCGCTTTCTTGGCTCAAAGAAGTCATTGATCTCAATATCCCTCCCCACCAAATTGCCAAAATGCTTACTCTTGCCGGGTTAGAGGTGGATGCTTGCTCTCCTTTACCCCTTGGTTTTGAAAATATTGTGGTAGGGAAAGTCACACAAGTGACTGCTCATCCTAATGCTGATAAGCTCTCTCTTGCCACAGTGACCGATGGGGTCGATTCCTATCAAGTGGTTTGCGGCGCTCCCAATTGCCGGGAAGGGATGAAAACGGCTTTTGCTTTGGTTGGGGCAACTCTGCAAGACAAAGAGGGGAAAACCTTTGAGATTAAGACAACAACGATTCGAGGTGTTGAGTCTCAGGGAATGTTGTGTTCGGAAAAGGAATTGGGTCTAGGTGAGGATGGACAAGGGATCATGGAGTTTGCCGATCGCTTCCGGCTAGGGGCCGATGTAGCTGCAATTTTTGGAGATACGATCTTTGACATTTCTCTTACACCGAATCTCGGCCATTGTGCCAACGTGATTGGCGTGGCCAGAGAGCTTTCCGCCGCCACCGGCGAACAAGTGAAGATCCCTGCCATTCTAGTGAATGAAGAGGGGGCCCTGCGAGTAGAAAATGAGGCCTCTGTTACTGTTCACAATAAAGAAAAGTGCCCTCGGTATGCGTGTCGAGTGATCAAAGATGTCGCCATTGCTCCTTCCCCGGAATGGCTCCAAAAACGGTTGGCAGCTTGCGGTATCCGGCCTGTGAATAACGTAGTTGATATCACCAACTACGTACTCATGGAGCGGGGGCATCCCCTCCATGCTTTTGACTATGATTGCATAGAGGGGCATCGAATTGTCGTCCGTTGTGCGGAAGAGGGAGAGCAATTCGTCACTCTCGATGAAAAACAACGGACATTGTGTGCCGACGATTTGCTCATTTGCGATCGGTCAAGAACGGTTGCCGTTGCAGGGGTCATGGGTGGATTAAATTCTGAAGTGAGTGAAAGGACAAGGCATGTTCTTTTGGAGTCGGCCTATTTTGAACCGACGGGGATTCGCAGAACGAGCAAACGCCTATCCCTGCAAACAGAGGCCTCTAAGCGCTTTGAGCGAGGATCGGATCCCAATCAAGTGATCAATGCCCTGAATCGGGCAACAATGTTGATCCAAGAAATTGCAGGAGGAAAGGTCTGTTCGGGAATCATCGATGTTAAAATAGGAGACTTTCCTGAAAGAGATGTTTCTTGCCGCCTAAGCCGTATCAATCGCATACTGGGAACGCATTTGAGCTTAAGTGAAGTGGAAAATATTTTCCAGCGCCTCGACATGCCCTATCGTTGGGATGGAAAGAATGTGTTTACTGTCCGTATTCCCACATACCGTGTCGATATTGATTCTGAAGTGGATCTGATTGAAGAGGCGGCCAGGATTTATGGTTTCGACAACATTCCCAAAAGAGTGGCAATTTTTTCCTCTTCTACCCTCCCTCACGCTCCCATTTACCTTTTTGAAAAAGAAATCCGTTCCAGGCTTATCGCTCAAAATCTTCAGGAATTTCTTACTTGCGATTTGATCGGGCCGACTCTTTTAAACATCGTTAAAGGGTCGGTTATGCCCGAAGAAAACGTGGTGAAGGTCCTCAACCCTACATCGATTGAACAATCCATTTTACGCACATCGCTATTGCCGGGATTGTTGCAGGCGGTCAAATTTAATGATGACCACGGCTGTCATGATGTCAGCGGGTTTGAGATTGGGCGTGTACACTTTAGAAAGGGCGAACAATACAAAGAGCAATCGGTTGCGGGGGTCATTTTGAAAGGAAAAAGCCGACCCTATCACTGGGGTTCTCAAAGCCGTGATCAGGACTTTTTTGATTTGAAAGGAATCATCGAAGCGCTTTTGAGCGAGTTGAGGATAGTGTCCTATTCTTTTACCAATAACAAGCTCGATTTTTTCCATCCGGGCCGTCAAGCTTCTCTTTATGTCGACTCTCTTGAAATGGGGTCTTTGGGTGAAGTCCATCCGGCGATTTTGAGACGGCTGGGGGTGTCGCAAAAAGTTTTTTTTGGAGAAATTGATCTCCACAACCTTTTTCAAGTTCGGAAAACAGACGTTAAGATGGAAACGATTCCTATTTATCCCGGTTCGATCCGGGACTTAACGATGACAATAAAAGAAGAGACTCCAATCCAAGAAGTTTTTGATAGTGTGCGCTCCTGCTCTTCGTCATTGCTTGAATATTGTTTTTTACTGTATCTCTTTCGAGGAGAGAAAATTCAAAAAGGGTATAAAAATGCAACGTTTCGTTTTGTCTATCGCGACAAGAACAAAACGATAGCCCAGAAAGCAGTCGATGCCGAGCATGGCCGCATCACGTCACAAATTGAGACATCTATCAGGAGGTAACAGATGCAAAGAATACACACAGGAATCCTGTTGATCGGATTTTACATCATTATTAGCGGTTGTTCCAATAACCACGGCCGCCAATGTTCTCCCTATCCGACCTCCCCTCATAACAATGTGATTGATCAAACGTATATCCATAAGTATGGAGTGACCATACCTCAGGAGGAATGGGTTGATCGCGGAGAAGAGGGAACGGTTGTTTCAACATTGAAAGAAGGCGTTGTTGTGACAGAAAATTATGCAAAGGGGAATCTGGAAGGGGAAACGACGTATACGTTCCCGAATAGCGAGACTATCCAATTCATTGAAACGTTTTCCGGAGGGCAATTGGTCCAAGAAAGGGAAAATTTACCATCCGGCACTCCGAGAAAACAGGTCGAATACCTCCCTTCAGATGTGAAAACAATTACGGTATGGTATGAATCGGGAGCTCCTCATTACCGAGAACTCTATAAAGGAGATCGTCTGATCGAGGCGGATTACTACGATGCTAACAACCAAGTGGAATCGCGTATTGATCAAGGGCAAGGAAAACGGATCAATCGTGATGAGTTTGAGCAGCTCATCTCCACCGATGAATTTAACAATGGGGAGAAGATCCTTTCAACAACCTATTATTCCAACGGAGCGATAAAGGAAATCATCCCTTACCGTGATGGCAACATCCATGGTCAGAAAAAGATTTTTTTGCCGGATGGGGAGCCGAAAGCCATGGAGTGTTGGGAAAATGACCAACAGCATGGCATCACCGTTGTTTTTCAAAATGGAGAAAAAATTGCTGAGGTTCCTTATATCAACGGGTTAAAGCAAGGCGTGGAAAAACGGTTTAGCGATGATGACCATCTTGTCGAAGAGATTACATGGAGACACGGGCTCAAACATGGCCCTTGCTACCGCTATCTTGGAGAAGATACTCATGTCACTTGGGTTTATCATGGAAGGGAGGTGTCTCAATTGCAATATTGCCGCTTAGTCTACCCCCATATGCGGTGAAGGCTTGCATATCCCGGTTTTCTTCGATGACTTCGGTAAATTCTCTCGTCTCCCCATCGATTGCGTATCGTTTGTACATGATTGGATGCTCGTTGGCATCGAAGAGAATGACTCCATTAAAGGGGTCTCCGAGAGAGGTGTAGAGAATTTTTTGAATCGAAATCCGATAACCGTGAACCGACTTAACCTCGCAGAGGCGGCAGAGCCTTCCTTCGAATTGATAGTGTTCAAAAAAAATGGCTCTGCCATCTTGGTTGCGTATTAGGCATGTGGGATTGTGTTGTGTTTCTTCGATATGGATTTTTTCCCATGCAGTTTGATCAGTGGGATTTAAATGTCGAAAGTCCAGAAGAGCTGAATCGTAGATGACCCGCTTAAAGGCTTCTTTCTGATATTGCTCAACAGAAATTCTTTTTTTATAAGGATCGGCAATGATGCAATATGAGATTCCTTTATATGAGGGAAGGTTTCTGACAGGAGAAACTCCGTATGGAACTCCCTTTTTCCAAAAATAATCGCGGTAATGATTCATGTGCCTAAGGTAGCAAACACTCATGTTTTTTTTCCATCGGCAAGGTCCTAAACTCACGGCAATCGGGTGAAGATTTAATTATATACTACTCGTGTGTGAAGAATTGTGACGAACCCCCAGAGACTCCCGATGAAATAAGGCTTATCCATACAACCCGGGTTTAAAACCCGGGTTAGAAGAACACACCGAGAGAAAAGAGAACGGATTGCCGCGTGTCGCTTGGTGTTATTGCGACTTGCTTTTAAGAAGGAGAGCCTTTCTGCTAAGTTTCACTTGTCCGCGATCGTTGATGTCCAAGACTTTTACAGAGATCGAATCGCCAACTTTGACCACATCGTTAAGACTTTCAATACGCATGATGTCAAATTCTGAAATGTGGCAAAGCCCCTCTTTACCCGGAAGAACCTCGACAAAGACTCCAAAAGGAACGACAGAGGTGATTCGTCCTTCATACACTTTCCCCTTCTCGACTTCAGCAGTTAGCTGAGTAATCATCTCTTTGGCCTTTTCTATGCTCTCTAAATCAACAGCTGTCATGCTGATCCATCCATCATCGTCTATGTCGAGCTCCACACCAGTCTCTTCGACAATCGCTCGAATTTGCTTGCCTCCCGGACCGATCACAGTTGCGATTTTACTTGGCTTGATCTTAATCTGTTCAATCCGTGGAGCATAGATAGACATCTGCGGCTTGGATTCGGGACATACGGCTAGCATGGCATTCAAAATCTCAATGCGCCCCTCTTTTGCCTGGGCGAGGGCGGCACGCATGATGTCAATCGTGATCCCTTCGATTTTGATATCCATCTGGAATGCTGTGATCCCTTCCTTGTCGCCGGCGATTTTGAAATCCATGTCGCCTAAAGCATCCTCGATTCCAAGAATATCAGAAAGGATCGCCGAGGTACCCTCTTCCAAAATGAGGCCCATTGCGATACCGGACACAGGACGCAAGATGGGAACACCGGCATCCATCATGGCTAAACACCCGCCGCAAACCGATGCCATCGAAGACGAACCATTGGATTCGGTAATATTTGATTCCAATCGAATGATGTAAGGGAAGCCGGTTTTTTCAGGAAGAACTGCTTTTAAGGCTCTCTCTGCTAGTTTTCCATGACCAATTTCTCTTCTTCCCGGCGGCCCGCTTCTTCCCACCTCGCCAACGGAAAAGGGAGGAAAAAAATATTGCATATAGAATCGTCGCGCCCCTTCTCCATCAAGATCCTCAAATCGTTGCGCCATG
This sequence comes from Waddliaceae bacterium, assembly GCA_049583465.1. Classification (GTDB taxonomy): domain Bacteria; phylum Chlamydiota; class Chlamydiia; order Chlamydiales; family Waddliaceae; genus JBAUVX01. The sequence goes on from JBAUVX010000273.1 coordinate 5,413, forward strand.
GCTTGCCCGCCTAACGTACAGACAGCCATCGCTTGGGTTTCACCTCGAGTAAAAAGAGAGCTTCCATGGACGCGGGGAAGGAGCCCTTGTTCGATGTCGATAAAGCGAATATCTCTTAAACCTCTCCCGTCGCTACGGATGCTTTCTCTGGTAATCATCTTCCTCATGTGCTTAGCTGTAATTGTTTTCATCGCAGCCGACACTTGAATAGAGGTGAAGTTTGGTTCTTCCTCTCCGGCTGAGCAGAGCTCTTGATTGACCTTGTCGCGAATGCCGTCTATGACCTCTTCTCTTTCCCCTTTATTTTCAATTTTGAGAGCGCTTTCAAGCAAAGGTCCGGCAATCGCTTCGACTGCGTCAATGACCTCTTGGGACAATAGACGTAGATGCTTGCGATTTTTAGGCTTGCCAATTTCTTGACGCCAGTCCTCCAACAGCTTGCAGATCAATTGAATTCCACGATGGCCCGTCTCTATGGCTTCCAAAACCTCATCTTCGGTCAGAAAGTCGCAATAGCCCTCGATCATCAGCACCGCATCTTTTGTCCCGGCAATGATGAGATCAAGAGTCGATTCCCTTTGATGCTCCACCGTGGGGTTCAGGACGAATTTGCCGTCAATGTAGCCAACGCGTACAGCTGCTACCGGCTTACTCAGGGGAATGTCGGAAAGGACTAATGCGGCCGAGGCTCCGGTAATGGCTAAAGGTTCCGGGGAGTTAATGCCGTCATAAGACCACACATAACTCAAAATTTGGGTTTCTTGATAATATCCTTCTTCAAACATCGGGCGTATGGGTCGATCAATGAGCCGCGCCGTTAACGTCTCCCGTTCCGTGGGCCGCCCTTCTCTTTTGATAAAACCCCCAACCGTTTTTCCTGCAGAAGAAAACTTTTCTTGATAGTCTACCCTCAAAGGAAGAAAATCGATACTTTCCGAAGGTTCCGGAGCGGTGCAAGCTGTCGTGAAAACCATGGTTTCGCCGGATCTAATAAGCACGGCTCCATTTGCCTGTTTGGCAATTTTCCCCGTTTCAAAATGGATTTCTTCTTCACCAATAACGATGGTTTTTGTTTGTCTTTTCATTAACTTGATCTCCTAAATCTATCCAAAATTAATCTTTTCGAAGGCAGCAGCCACTACCCTGTCAATAAAAAGTTGACAGGATGCTGCGATGACCAAGCATCTCTTAAAGATGAAGCCGTTCCCAAGGCATCTGCCTGCATCTTTGAACACTTTATTTTTTGGAAATAGGCGAAGGAGGGATTGCATAGAATTCAGAAAGTACCCATCAATCCCGGTTAATGAGCGCTTTCTGACTTCTATCCCTTCTCGGCCTTGTCCACTTTTCGACGACTCTGTCTTTCATTGAGAAAAGGCCGCTCATGAACGGCCTTTTCGTTATCTTCTTAACTTCAACTTCGTGATTAACGATTGGTACCTAATGGTATCCGTTGAATTGAGATAATCCAGCAAACGACGACGCTGGCCAACAAGCTTCAATAGCGTGAGCCGTGATGCGTGATCCTTTGGTGCCCGCCTTAAATGTTCTGTCAGCTCCGCAATACGTTCTGTAAGAATAGCAATTTGCACATCAGCAGAACCGGTATCTTTTTCGTGAAGCTGGAATTTTTTGGTAATTTCTTCTTTTGTGCCCTTATCTAGAGACATTCAATTACCCCCAATTAATTCTTTTCCTTTACATTCACTCTTACAAAGCTTTAACATATCACAAAAGGTAGTAAATTTCAAGTGAAATTTCCATTGTAATGTAATCGGAGGGTACATCGAGTGATCCAACAGCTCTCGCTTCATAACTATCAACTCTATCTTTTCGACTTTGACGGATTGCTTGTCAACACAGAAGGAATCCACTATGAGGCCTACCGAAGGATGTGCGCCAATCGGGGCATTGAGCTCAACTGGACCTTCTCTCAGTATTGTCGCATTGCCCACAAAGATGCGGAGACATTAAAGATAAGTCTATACGCGCACGTTCCTCAATTAGTTGAGCAAGAACCTGACTGGCATGTTCTTTATCGGGAAAAAAAGGAGATCGTGATCGACCTTCTCAACCAGGGCAGCGTGCACATGATGCCCGGGGCCGAAGAGCTGCTAAAAGCTCTTCAAAAAGCCAACCTTGCCCGTTGTGTCGTCACCAACTCCCCGGAAGATCAGATTCGCATTATTAAGGACCAAAATCCCATTTTAGCGACCATTCCCGTCTGGATTACCCGGGAGAGTTATACCCTTCCAAAACCTCACCCCGAATGTTATCTGACAGCTATCGAAAAGTTGGGAAAACCCGGAGATAAAGCGATTGGATTCGAAGACACTCCAAGAGGGGTAAGAGCATTATTATCGACGTCGGCCCAACCCATACTCGTCACTCAAGTGGACTATCCGGAAATTCCTCAATTGATTGAAGATGGAGCGCTTCATGCTCCTTGTTTGCCTACACCTTTGTATCTAGAATAATTTCGATATAATCAGGGAACCGGCGGGAAACATCTCGATGCATCACCACTTTGAAAGGAATCATTATCCGACCTGACGATTTTTCTGTTTGCAGATCATCCCAAATCTTCTTTTGGAGTTCTTCCGTGACCGGCTCGTTTTTATATTTTGCCAACAACTCTTCAATTGCTCTTTGCTCCTGATGGCGGAGGACATCCTCGCCATAAAAGGGGTGATTTTCGTAAGCATCCATCTTGCAAGTTCCCTGCACATTTGCTACGCTCTATAACAAAACGTGAGTTCGACCTAAGAAATGACTGTGTTTTCGTTCCTTCTCACGTTAACAAAATGATCGAAAATCCTGCAATGAGGAAATGATGAGTTTCCCTTATCCATTACAGCCCAAAAGCGATGACGAACGGTATATGTTCGAAGCGTTGAAAGAGGCATGGAAGGCGTTTCAAGCCGACGAGGTTCCCGTGGGGGCAGTTCTTGTCCGAGAGGGGAGGGTCATTGCTCGAGGGTTCAACCAGGTCGAAATGCTCAGAGACGCCACTGCCCACGCTGAGATGCTATGTTTAACGGCAGGGGAGATTGCAGTGGGAGATTGGCGCTTAAATGGAACGAGCCTCTACAGCACAATTGAACCTTGCAGCATGTGCGCCGGAGCCTTGCTGCTCACCCGCGTTTCCACGTTGATTTGGGGAGCCCCTGATGTCAGGCATGGGGCTAATGGAAGTTGGATCAACCTTTTTGAAAAACAGCATCCCACGCACAGTGTCGACATCAAACAAGGGATACTTCGCGAGCACTGTTCTCTCCTTATGCGGGATTTTTTTCAAAAAAAACGTCAAGAAAAGGAGAAAAAACAATCATGAGCCATCAGATGCTTCACCATTGGGATGCCATTGAAAACGTGGTCAATGAGATGGCGGTACGTCAAAAAGAGCTGCTTTTACAGAGAGGAAGGCAGATGATCCCAACACTAACCCCGGAAGATATCTTGCAGCCTAACGACTATCCCGAATTAGAGTATCATCCCGGCTTTCGTTATGAAGAGGGGATGTTGGCCGGAATCCGGAGTGTGCAGATGGCGCTGCTTGCATTAAAAAGGGATCAATTAAATGCAAAATATACTGAGGAGGATTCTTCGATGTAAACGTGTTGACCGTTCGACTCATTTTGTCGCTGCATTCCAAAAGGGCTTGATTGTAGAGTTCTTCTTTCATGTGGCTCTCAAGAGGGCTTGACCTTGCGACATGGGAAAGAAGCTGGTCAGTCTCTTCTAAGCAATCATAAAGTTTTTCCAATGACTCCTGATAAAACTGTTTAAAAGCTAGGGTTTTCCGATACTCTTCACCGAAAAGGAAGTATCTTTTTACATGATATTTGAGCAATTTTTGGTTGTGTTTTCTTTTCAGCATCCGTTTTGCTCTCCGAAATGTTTTTTTTAGCAATTCTCTTTCAGGTTTCATGACGAGACCTAGCATAAACAGCGCAGAGGAAGCAAGGACGCAAGAGGTGCAAAGAAATGTTTTGAGAAGAGAACAATTGCCGAAAAGAAAACTACAAGACCAAGAAAAGGGTTTGGAATAAAGAATAAGCCCTAAAATTAAATAGAGCACCGCAAGGCCTAAAAAGACGAATCGATAGAGGATCATCATCGCTTTGTTACTGGTAAAAGGGCGAAGATAAGGTAGATTCTGCTTGACCTCGATTTGCTGTTTAAAGAGGAAAAGTTCCGAGTACACTTTGGATTTGTGGGAAAATACTGTTGTTGCTTTAGAAAGATGAGGGGCGATGATTTCTTTTCGAATTCCTTCTTTTGCGAAGGATATAAAAGATGGATTGTGTTTGATGGTCATATTTTATACCCTGGAAATCAAATTTTTAATAAACAAAAGTTTATTCAAAAGGATACTTATTGTCAATGTTAAGAATTAATTAAGTGACGCCATGGGCGAATTATTAATGCTTCAAGAGACCATCAAACTGTAAAGGCTCGTTGCCCAAATCCATATTCAGTTTCACACACACCGTATGAGCTAACAATTTTCCCCAAAATCTAGAAGCCTGAT
>JBAUVX010000274.1:0-11332 GCA_049583465.1 Waddliaceae bacterium
CTGTTCATGGTACCTGCTCCCGGTTAAAAAAGGAACATCGTACTAAATTTTAGACTTGTGGGTAAAGATCAGGATAAAGAGAGAGAAATGAATCTAGTCCTTAAAAAGGCTTGTGATGCTTCATAAAATAAGATACCCTTTTAGGCTCTTTATTTAGATACACTAACTTTTTATGAATGGTGAAATGATTTTTCATAGAAATTTACTATTAATTTTTTTCCTGTTTATATTCCCTATCGTATTAGGAATCTCAACAGCAGAAGCAACTGTCGAAAGACGCGCTGCACTGGATATTGGTTCCGGGAAGGCAAAGTTAACGATTGCTGATCTTAATCCCTCAAATAATCGAATAGTGAAGGTGATTCATACAGAATTTGCAAGAATTAATTTTGCAAAATCTTTGCTGAACAACCCGGATAATCTTTTAGACGACGACATTTATGCAGAGGCATGTGAAAAAATCATTATGCTTCGGGATCTTGCCGTGAAGAAGGGAGCTGTCAAAATGATGACTGTTGCCACAGAAGCCTTTCGCAAAGCTTCTAATGGCATTGAGTTTTTGAGACGGCTCGAAGATGCCGCCGGGGTTCCCATTCAAATGATTTCTCAAGAAGATGAGGCTATTTTAGGCTTTGATACAGCTGTTCAGGCGACCGGGTATCCTTGGGAAACACTCATCTCTTGGGATAGTGGGAGCAGCAGCCTTCAGCTGACGACTAAATCTGATGAAGGGGTCGTCGATTATCTTGCTCCTTGTGGAACAACACCTGCAACGCATCTTTTGCTAGAATTAAAGGGATTGTGTTTCGGCAAAGGGTCTACTCCAAACCCGATAACTTTTGAAGAAGCAATCGCATTTGTAGAGCAGATGCACAATGCATTGCCGGAGCCTAGCGGTATATTTAAAAACAAGCTGCATCGCGAGAAAACAAAATTTGTGGGGATTGGTGATTTCAACAGCACCATAGGGATTTGCGCTCGAGCAATCGGAAAAGATCTTTTTTCTGCTCAAGAGCTATGGGATGGGATCTTGTTGCTTCTTGAAAAAAATGATGAAGATCTCATTGATAGAGATGCAGATACATCTGCGTGGGTTGTTCTTCCCCGTCTTTTGCTTACCTTCAGTGTGATGTCAAAGCTTGGAATTGAATACGTGGAATGGATCGAAACAAATGGAAATGGGCTGGGAATTTTGGTTAATGATCACTACTGGAAAAATGCTAGTACCCCATCAACTTTGTCTTGATAGGCCGTGCCCTTCCCGGGGCTTTGGCAACGCCGAAATCCCAATTCTTGACTTTGAGTGTGCATAAATCTACGTATTTAATGCGGATGTTTTCTTTTCGGAATTTATGTAAAATGACCTCCATCCGTTGCGTTAACTATAGGAGGTAAGAATGGATCCCTGGTATGTTGTACACAATCCGCACGATTTAGCTCGGCAGTATCTGAGTCTCTATGACCGGTACGATGCTTCTGAAAGAAATGCCCCCATTTCCCGGGCCTGGGGAAACTGGACGTTGACAATGAAGGCAAAAGTGGTGACATCGATTGCCGCTCCTGTTGTTACAGGAGCTGTCATAGGAGGCGGGATCGGATTTGCCGCAGGCGGCCCGCCGGGCTTAGGCATTGGGGCAGGAGTAGGAGCCGGTGTTGGCCTGCTTCTCTCTTCAGCTACTGTCAAGATCACCGTCCATTGTTCTTCTCTTAATCATCGGAAGCTAGATGGATTCGTGGGAAAAATTTGGGAAGTTGTAGCGGGTATACTTGAGGACAACGACCCCGATTTAAGGCAGGTGGCTTGCGCAATTTCTTATGAAATTCCTAGGGACCCGGTGAAGCTGGAAGGAGGAAAGGCGTTTTATGAGCGTTCGGCATTGATGAGGGGCTTAGACGAGGAGAGTGTAAATAAACGAAGAGGGCCTTTAGGAGAGAGAAGTTATACAAGAGAAGCGATTACCTCTGCAGATGACCTGTTTTTACCTGTAGCGCAAAAACTGCAGGAAATCTGCCAAATGCATCTGCTTTCCCTTCAAGAGGTAAACTATGATGATGCAAGGAAAAACACAAAGCTAACCCATGTAAGGAGATGTCTAGAACAACTTCGGGATTCAATCGCGGATGAAAGTGTTTTTCGATTTCGAGCATTATCAAATACCCTATCAAGAGAGGTCGCTAGAGGAAACATCAAGGGAGGTGATTATCTGAGAAAGATTGTCGAGATCAGTCAATGGCTGCCGACTGAACCCTCATCAGGAAATCACCCGGGTTTTCTTGAGACCCAAGCAAAACTTCGACATCAAAACTAGGGAGGAAATCATGGGATTATCGAATCAACTATCAGCTCTTTGTAGGGTTCTGCATGCCTATCATCCCTTAGAAACACGAGATGATGGGCCCCTTTCCTGGAACATTACGATACGAGTGGACTGCTTAAAGGAAAAGCTATTTGCTATGTCTTCCGGAGCAGCAACAGGCCTGATTGAAGACACTCTCTTACATTGCTGCTCCGGTTCCATTGGGGGTCTCATTGGAGGAGGAATGATTCGAAGCATCTTTTCGCAAAAAATCATCTTTAATGTTGCCCTTTCTTCTCAAAATCGCGATTTGCGCCGCTGTATGCAAGTCGTGATGAAAACCATCCATCATGTTTTAAATCAGAGTTCCAAATTCACTTGTGAGATTGAACAGAAGCCGCTAAAGCATTTTACTCCTAACGACATTACCTTTGTGGCCGTTGCAAAAAAGATCGAGAAGATTTGCGCACTTCAGGCAAGCTATTTTGACCATCACGCTAGAAGTGCCGAGAACTGGAAAAGGTGTTGGCAAACAGTGGGCGAACAAGTAAAAAAACAACGAATACGTCAGCTAACTTTCCTAATCACGATACTCACTCAAGGCTTTCTTAAAAGGAGGATAAAAAGTCATACATACTTTGAACGCCTAAGAATTTTACAAAGGATGCAAATGGACGACAACTCTGAAACAGAAGGCCGAGATAGGGAACAAAGACCCTCTTTCCTTATCGAAAATGCCAGAAACAGAAACGCATAACTCCAGGTTGCGACCTATACCCAAACAAGTTTAAAAAATTGGCGTTTGAGCATATTATCCGGCAGATGAAGCCTCTCTTTGCAGACGGGTGCAAATGTATGTTCCGCCGCGGTCGACATGTTCAACAAACCGAGATGGAATGATGGATGCTTTGGGCCCACTCACTTATTCGTGGATTTTCTTGCCATTTTGGATAAGTATTTGAATCTCCGGGGAGATTTTCCGTCAATTGTTCTGGAATCGATGCAGTCGGTGACTTCCTTTGTGTACTCGTTATAGTCCTTACAGCTTAGTTGTCCTCGGTCGAATTGCTGACTAAGTGCCATCATTAATCTGGCTGTCCGAATTCCCCCATCATCTGCTAGTTTTTTGTAAATGAGCCCTAAACACTTTTGAATCCTCCTTAATTTTGTGCAGTTTTCCCGGTCTTCTTTAGCCGCCAACCCTAGCTCTTGGAAATGCTGTTTGCAAATCCTTTGGATGAGACAAGCAGCCAAAATCTGGGCACTATCATCTCTTTGATCTTCAAGGGTATACTTAAAATCACTTTGATGGACTATCTTGTCGTCATTGTTCTCAGAAAATGACAAATCACCCAGAAAATCCTCTGCATCGGTTTGGCATCTTTCATAGTCCTTTGCATCTCTTTGTTGATCTGCTGGGAAATCTTCAATCCGATCCTGTAAAATTGGAAGAATTTTATCGGCTAAAGGACCTAGTTTCCAGTCTTTTGGAGAAGAGAGCGAAAACTTCACGACGCAATGAGTTGATGCACCTGCGAGCAGCAGGCCAACCCCGCCTCCAACTCCCATGCCCGGCAGGGTGCCCGGCGGGCCAAATGCTAACGTTCCAATCCCGGCTCCCGCGGCCATTCCTACCAAGATCGGCAGTACAACAGATGCTGTGATTTTCGCCTTCATTCTGAAATTCCAATTTTTTTGCCTCTCGCACAGGGAAAGAGATTGCAACTCATTCTCAAATTGATCGTAGGCTCCTAGATAATCCTGACTTAAAGTACAAACCATTTATCTTCTACTCCTATTCTATTTTTTGCGTCTATTCCCAAGTGAATTGACGGCGACGGTTCTAACCCACTTCCCGCAACATGCGGAATGTGGGTTCTAAGTTGTTTTTTATGTGGGCATATGGCGGTACTCATTGTACAGAAAATTCGAAAAAGGAACATCCGTATTAAATACGTATAAATATTTCAGAACGAGTTGAATAACGTCTGTGATGTCCTGTATGACAGAAGATTTTGATGCTCGCCGGGAACAATTTTTTTGTACGTGCCGCTTTGAAGAGGAGCGAGGTTTATTTTGTTTGCTTGGATTGAATCGTGTTATAATAAGTTTAGAGGGTAAAATATGAAAACGCTAACGTCATTATTGATGCTTTTTTATTCTGTTCTCACAGCCAATGCGGCTCGTTGCGAGGATGAAAAACATGTGTTTCATCCAAAACCGGCAGGAACAGTGGTATTAGTCCATGGTTTCCTGAGGTCGTCCATGAATATGTATGCTTTTTCCCATTCTTTCAAAAAAGAGGGTTGGAATGTCGTTAATTGGTCCTACCCAAGCCGCAGAAAGCTCATCGAAGAGCATGCTGATGATTTGGTATCTCGATTAAAAATCATAGCAAATTGTCATCCAAATGAGCCGATTAGTTTTGTTACGCATTCTATGGGGGCCCTTGTGCTGCGGTGTGCGCTCAATCATTCCGAATGTCCGGATGAAGCAAAAATCGGCCGTGCAGTTCTCATTGCTCCTCCTAATCGCGGCTCATCGTTTGCTAGGAGCTTACACAGGTATAAACCGATGAGGTGGCTCCTTGGAGAAAAGTCCGGGCATCAGCTCATGACAACGTCTCCCGACGGGTTTGATCGAATGGGAAATTTTCCCGGAGATATGCCCGTATTAGTCATTTCCGGAACTGCAGGGTGGAACCCGGCAATAGGCGGCGTCAACGATGGAAAAGTTGGATTGCAGGAAACCTGTTTGCAAACTCCCCATTACCATGCAAGTTCTTATGCCGGCCACAGTTGGATATGTTTAGTTCCAAGCGTTGTCAAAAAAGCCAAAAAATTCTTATCTTCAGGCGCTTAGAGGGCACAACTTGTCTTAAAACCCGGGTTTTTAGTCTTTCACAAAGGTTACATTGATCGGAATGGTTTTTGAAATCATCGCGTACACCGGAGAGAAGCGGTATAATGGTTCAAGCTCTTCAATAGGAGCGTCTGTCTTAACGTGAAAGACGGCGTCGATTTTTTGATATCCTTTGGGAACGTCTTTAGAAAGATCTAAAAAACCTTGAAGATCTAAATCCCCTGTAAAATCCGAACGCAATGCATCAATTTTGAGTCCTCTTGCTGCGGCATGATAAATAATTGATGTCGTCATACATCCGGACAAAGCTGATAAAAGATATTCCACCGGGTTAGCCGCTTTGTCTTCTCCGAGCAGCACATGCGGTTCATCAGCATCGAATTCAAATGGAGTTTTTCTTTTCCGCTCTTCGCCTGCAGCGTAGAACCCTTCGATCCTCACCTTGTTATGACCCCCTTTTTCCCAGGTATTCTGCAAGCGAAACTGAGACTTTGCTAGAGCCGGATTTTTTCTGATTTGATCGCACGTTTCTTTATAGGCTTGAACATCAAGACCGTTCAGATAATTTTTCACATTTAACCCCCCATTTTGGTCTACCTTCCTTTCTTAACGTGAGTTCGACGTAAGAAAATGAGTGTATTTTTGACCTTTTCCCTCCTGAATTTGCTTCGCTTCTTGGAAATAGCACAAGGCTATTCCCTACGAAGCTCATCAAAATCAGGAGAAAAAATGTCTAAAAATCCACTTCATTTCTTACGTCGAACTCACGTTTCCTTATATGATGGGTGGATTTGGAGGTCAACGCCTTTGACAAGATTGTGTTTAGAAATCATGAATGGACAGATCCGAACACCCACTAAACTTTGGTGAAAACCTCGTTCAACAGATCTGCCAAGCGATATCCTGCAAGAGCCAGCCGCTTGGCCGTGACGATTTTTCCCTCTTCCATAAAGTCTTCAGTCGGACATTCGTTAGGAAAGGGGGCGGTCTTTCCATAGGCTACATCGACGGCAATGTCATAAGATTCCTGCCTCCATGCATCAATATGTTTTTCCCTTAGCTCGGCGAGCGTTTCTCTAGGAAATTGTTTTTTGAGTAAAGAAACGAGATCTTCAATATATTTGGCGTCTTCTTCAGTCATCGGCTGCTGGGTCCTGCGATCGGCTAGGCCAAAGGCGCCGTCAAACAAATAGTGAAGGCTGCCATATTTTTGATCTGCAATGCAGTAGCGCGTTCCTCCTCTATCTCCTTTTGGGAAATGCCGACTGTCATAGTATGTGGTACAATGCAGGGGTTGGTGAAGATCTCCTACCATATGAATCAAGAGCCGGAGCATAAAGCCTCTTGCCCACGAGCTGCTTTGAGGGTTGCTTAATGTCTTTAGACTCTGGCCGATGATCCAAACAAGGTCGTTGTTCTCCATTCTCAATAAGATGTTTTGATGTTCTTCAGAAGAGAGGATCTTTTCGGGATCGTAAGGGCGGGAAGAGATATGCCAAGAAGAAAAACAATCGACTCCATCAAAGCGAATGCCATCGGCCCAAATCGAGGCGCTAATAAAATCCGAGTGGTCGGGAAAGTCTGCCGAAACACCTGCGAGATACGCATCGACCTTGTCTTTGACTTCCGGCTGCAGCTCTTCATAGGCGATTTGAGCCACCGCCAAATGACCTGCATCCCACCAACCTGTCAACGGGCAATTAAATAAAATACAAAGACTATAAATCATTGAGAAAATCTTTTTCATGACGCTACCTGTCTTCACCCAGAATTTGCAAAGTTCTAGCCATGATTAAGCACCCCTTTTCCATACGATCGATCCCAAAGTGTTCGTTGGGGGCATGAATGTGATCGCCCGGGAGTCCAAGGCCGACAAAGACAACTGCAGAACCGCTCGCCTCCCTGAGTTTGTCGATGACAGGAATCGATCCCCCTTGAAAGATATATTTTGTGGGAGATTGGAAAACCTCCTCATAAGCTTGAGCGAAAGACTGCACAATTGCCGTCGAGATATCGGATGTCACAGCCTTTCCTCCTCCCTGATGGATCGTCACGTTGACATCGACGCCGTCGTGGATATTTTCTCGAATATAATCGGCAACGCGTTTAGCAATTTGAACAGGGTCCTGGTTGGGAACCAACCGGCAGGAAATTTTTGCATGCGCTTTTGAGGGGATGACGGTTTTAAATCCCTGCCCTGTGTATCCGCCGGAAATTCCGTTGATTTCTAGAGTGGGCCTGATCCATGCTCTCTCAAAAGGAGAAAAAGAGGATTCCCCTCCTACCGGTTTTGCCCCAAACATCTTCGTGTACTCTTTCTCATCGAAATCTAGGGCAAGTTGAGATTTTTCTTCCGCTGTTAGGGTTTTCACTTCATCATAGAAGCCGGGAATGGTGATTTTCCCTGATCTGTCCCGCAAGCTCGATAGAACCTCTGCAAGTGCGTGGATGGGGTTGTAGGCTATGCCCCCGTGGCCTCCTGAATGAAGATCAGTGTTCGATGCTTGCACGTCGACATCCATCAGAGCAATCCCTCGAACGCCGAGGGTGATGGTTGGGAGATGGGGCTGGAGAATGCTTATATCGACAACGGCAAGGTAGTCTGCCTTTAGTTGTTCTCTTTTCTTCTCAACAATGTCCCCAAGGCCGGAACTTCCCGCTTCTTCTTCTCCCTCGATGCAGAGTTTGACATTGACGGGAAGCTTCTCTTCCATATTGAGAAGAATTTTTAACGCTTGCAGAACATAAAAGCACTGCCCTTTATTATCTTGAGCGCCGCGAGCATAAATTTCTCCTTCTCGAATTGCCGGTTCGAAAGGGGGGGATTCCCACAATTCCAGGGGGTCGACCGGTTGGACATCGTAATGATGATAAATGAGAATCGTCGGCTTATTCGGCCCCGCTTGCAAATGAGAGGCAAAAATGACCGGATGTCCCGATGTCTCCCAGAATTCTGTTTGAAAGCCCATCTTATCAATATACTCTTTTAACCAGTTAGCACAGGCAAGGACTTCCGGTTGATGTTCCGGCTCAGTGCTGATGCTGGAAAATTTGAGAAAAGTGAAAAAATCTTCGAACATCTGCTCTTTAGATTGCCCGTAGAGTTCTTTGAGGGTATCGAGCGCTGTTATCATGGATATCTCCTTGTTACATTCAGCCAGCTGCTGATGTGTTGACTTTTTTCTTTGCAAAAGGCTGCAATCTGATGAAAAGGGGGAAGGGGAGAAAGTAAAGGGGAGATGACGATTCCAGACATTGCCAAGAGCAGAAAACCGTAGATGAGAAGGGAGCCGATGACCTTTTGATGGTGGCGGGCAATGAGACTGGGTTGATGCTTGGCTTTTTCTAAAAAGTCGATTCTCTCTTGAATGCTGCCATGGTGCCAGTTGGGGAGGTCATGGGTATTTCCTGTCAACCTGCCGAGGGCATCGAGAGCCTCTTGCATGGTTGTTGCCGGAATGCCGAGGTGAAAGACATGGAGGTCAGCCTCCCGTTCGAATAAGCGGGAGAAAAAGCCAAAGACAAAGCGAAGGTAAAGAAAGATCATCGCCAAATAGGGTAGAAAAACTGCTAAGGAATAGACTATATTCCAGAGCGGAGAAGGAGTCAAGGCTGCTCGCAAGGAAAAATAGGTGTCGATGCTTTCAGAAAAAAACAGCGAAAATAGTGCTGTACCGGCCATCATACCCAGAAGGATGAAGGGGTAGATGAGCAGGTGCTTGCGGTCGTTGTGCCCAATTTCATGGGCGAGGATTGCTTCGAGGGATTCAGGAGGGAGGGCATCGAGGATTTTTTGGCTGAAGATGACGTACCGAAATCGGGGTAGGACTCCTACGATTGCTGCCGTGTAGGCATGGTTCATCACTGTCCAGGTTTTCATGCCGGCGTGCTTGAAACGGGCCCGGCGGCAAAGGGTTTCGAGTCGTTGGAGGATGGCCGGGTTTTGGATGCCCTTGCAAGCCCAGAATTTTTGCAGAAGGGGAGGAAAGAAGAGGACCATGGCAACAAGAAAGGCGCCTGTGAAGGCAAAGGCAATCAACGCCTCCCCCAGTTGATTTGATTGGTAAAGAAGCATGGTTTTCCATTTACCGTCAATCACCAGATCGCCGATATCGAGGAGGGAGGAAAATAGCAAAAAGGGAAAGGTAAAAGGGAGAGTAAGGGACAATTGCATCCAGGCATAAGAGATGGAAGAGCGCATATTTCCTTTTGCTTTCATTGACAAGTAGGGATAGGACGAGATATGGAAAAGGAACAAGCCTAAAAAATAAAGAAAAAGAGAAAAAGCAGCAGCCAATGTCAGAGATGGGGATAATAGGCGATGAGGGGCGAGGACAAAGTGATCGAAAGCTAAAAAAAGGATCAGGTAGACGTTGACGAGTGAGAGAATCCGATTTTTATGGTAAGGCAGGAGGTTTTTGAACAGTTTGTTTTGCCCGTAAATCAGAGCCAAGAGAGCGAGATAGATTCCCATTCCCATCCAGAAGGTTGCTGAATGGGATCCCATCAACGCCTGTTCATTGCCCATGGGGGAAAAGCTAATTAAGAGAAGAACAACAAACAAATACAGGACATCAGAAAACATGCACTTCCCTACTCAACATCAACACTCTGCCTAGAGTAAAATCATCCGTGATTTTTTCTTCAACAGAAAGGATGTTGTTGATCTTCATGACCCCCGCATCCAAGTCCAGATAGACCGGAGGCTTCCCGCGATCCACTGCCCAAGAGAGGCAAAATGATCGAAAATTTCCCTGCACACCCCGGCAACCGACCATGTCGAAGAGGCGGGTTTTTGATAATAGGCTGTATGAACTTTCGGAGCTAAGGATTCAGGATCAGAGTCATCAACATCAGAGTCATCCTCAATCAGGGAGTCAATGGGAGGGGGGAGAGGTTCTGCATGGGGATCGGAATCCAATTTTTTAATAGTCTCCAAGCTGTGTATCACGCTTTGAATCTCACTGTCGACATCTTGATCACCCAATTCTGTGTACGAAATGGAAGGTGGGCGACCCTCTAGCAAAGAGACCCTATCTGTCTCAGGGAGTTGTAATTGAGAACACAAAAAGGCATTTACGATTGCAAATTTTTCTCTTTCATCAGCGCTCGCATCTTCACAACTGGGTGTTATGTGTAAGTTTATTAAATAGCTTATCCTATATAATAAATGGCTCTTTTGGATTGAACGATTATCATCAACATCAGGATCAACATCAGAATCTATCAAAGAAAGAATGCAACTAATGTCATGATTCATCGTGCATTTAGGCTTAGCGCCGCCACCACTCTGATGAGCTGCGACAAGATTTCTTTCCTCTTGTAGAGCGTTGATAAATATCTGATAACATCGTTGATCAGGATGCTTTTTTGATGGATTTAGAAGCAATTGCTGTGCTCGTTGTTCGATTTCACGTGTGGATAACGATAAACTAACATTCATTTTTTATTTCCTTATCTTTTTATATTTTTCAAAGGTATTTTGTTGAACGATGATAACCCGGATGATCGTAGTTGTCTAGGGTATTATTGCATAAATCAACAACCACAGGCAGCGCACTTACCGTGTATGTGGTAGGTGTTCATCACTCCCACATCCAAGTCCAGATAGACCGGAGGCTTCCCGCGATCCACTGCTCAAGAGAGGAAAGGTGATCGAAAATTTGCCTGCACACCCCGGCAACCGACCATGTCGAAGGGTCGTGTTGTTGATCGGCTTCATGAGCTTCCGGAGCTAATAAGGGTCGTTCTTCTACCGACCGCTTAAGTTGATAATCTGAATCATCGTCATCGTCATCGAGTTTCTCATCTGCGGGGTCAAGATCTGAGTCATCAACATCAGATTCATCCTCAATCGGGGAGACAATAGAAGGGGGAGGAGATGCTGCATTGGGATCCAATTTTTTAACATTCTCCAAGCATTGTATCACGCTTTGAATCTCGCTGTCGACATCTTCAGGACCATCATTATCTGTGTAGAGATGCATTTCTGAGCAAAACGTTCCTTTTCTCAAGGCTTGCTCGACTTCTTGAGGAAGTGTTAATTTGGTACACAGAAAGGCATGTACGACCGCAAATTGTTTTTTTTCCTCATCGCCCACAAAGTTAAAATGGCGCGCTATGTTTTCTTGAACTAAAGTTTGTATTCTACTTAATAAATGACCCTTCTGCTT
>JBAUVX010000275.1:0-3555 GCA_049583465.1 Waddliaceae bacterium
ATGATGCACTCCTTCTTAGGTGAAATTTCTTAGAATTTGGACATCACTTTATCAGGGTTGCCTAGATCAAGTTGCGCAAAACATTCGAAGGCTCACATTATAGCAAGCACTTGCTCCACAGATAACCGCTGCTTGCAGAAGGCCTTCTCAAACGTGTTGAATCCCAGAAGATCCCAAAGACGACGCTCTTTTTCGGGAAAATCGTGAAGCTTCTTTTTGTATGACCCGACACGTATAAAAGCTGTGTGTTTAAAACGCACTGGGCAAGTGCGAGCAGGCTGAATTTCGAGTACCACGACTCGCTTTCCTTTGACATCCCCTTCTATAAATTGAAATTCTAGTTGGGGGTTCATTTGAAGAAGTAGCCAGCTCTCCAGTTCTTGGTTACTGTTTTTTTGTTTATTTCCAGCCCTCATTGTCTTTGGGTCAAAGGTGGTGCCAAGAAGATTGTGGGATTGATTTTCGATTCCCCAAATCATGTATGCTGTCGGTTTGCCATGAAGAGCTGCAGAATTCGACAGTGCTGAAATGTATTCTCCAATTTCTTCGGGATCTTGCCGATTACATTTAAATTCAAACCATTCGCTTTCTTTAGGCTGTTTGCATAGCGTCTGTATCAAGTTTTCTTTGAGAGGTCTTCAATTTTTATCTTAAAAAATTTTTTTTATCTATATTTTTTTATCCTTCCATTTCCTTAGAGGGTGTCGTCTTTCATCATCCATGACGACGCGGCAGAGCCACAAATCACTAAAATGTGATTTTTTCTTTGTGATAAATGCTGCCGATTCCAAAAATGTTCAAGAGTGGAGATTAGAAGGGAAAGGTAAAGGAGGCTCAATCTCCTTTTGCTCCTAAAATGTTAACTTTCAAATAAAAGTGCAAAAAAATGATCGGATGCAATTTATGCAAGTGGCGCTCAAGCTCCTCATTTTCAGCTTTCTTATCTATCTGAATAGGGTACTTAATCCATCCAATAAACTTTACCGGTATCGAATTCGAAAACGGCGCTTTTAACGTTTAATCGCCCATGTTTTTGAAGCTTTTCGATAGCAGGTATTCGATTAAAAATTTTTTTTTGGACTCGATGTACATTCAGCCTGATCGCGGCATTAAGTAATGCCTCTTTGGATTTGCCCGGATTTTGTTGAATTGCTTGTTTCACGGCAGGTTCAATATTTTTCAATAGCTTAGTAAGCTCCGGACTGAATTTTCCCTCGTTGAGATTAAAGGCCGCCTCGACCGCGCCGCAATGTGCATGCCCCATGACAATAAGCAGTGGAGTTTTCAGGTAGGAGACTCCATATTCAATACTGGCAAAAGCAAATTCATCTACAGTATTTCCCGCTAATCTAACGACAAATAACTCTCCTGCGCCCTGATCAAAGATAATTTCCGGAGCAACGCGGGAATCTGAACAAGCAACAATTGTTGCAAAAGGAGTTTGCCCCGCGGCCAGTGCTTTTCTTGCTTCAGGGGACAAGTTGGATTCTGCGGGAGTGTTATTCACAAAACGGAGGTTTCCATCAACAAGTTTCTTGAATAGATCGATTGCAAAAATATCTGTTGAGAAAAGGAGAAGCAAACAGGAAAAAATCTGAAGCCATGGCATTTGTTTATATCGCTGTTTTCTAATCTGACCCATCAGTCCTCCTTAAAAAAAATACTTAACGTTTTTTTATCACAGTATCAGAGCTGAATGGATTTATCAATGAATTTTAAGGAGAGATTTTAAGAGCTTTTGCACAATTCCGGATGATTGCCTTTTTTGCACTTTTACTGATCTTTATGGATTAAGCAATGCATTTGACGGGGATTGCAAAGGGGTCGGCCCCTTTGCCGGGGTTTGGAGCAGAGCCTTAAAAAAAAAAGAATGGAATAAAAAAGAACAAGTACAGCGATACGACTAACCCTAACCGGAAATCACCTTTAGCTCTTTGCCAACAAAGTGAAAAGCTGTAATTGCCCGATATGGATAGGAAAAACAAGCGGGTCCGAGGCATTCCAGCCGGCCGGAGTGCCTAGGACCCGCTTGTTTTTCCTATCCATTTAATCACTTATTAGTTGGAAAAGATTCCGGGAAGCAAAAAACATATAGGCATTTCCCCTCTTTTCATGTTGAAAAAACCCCTTTTTCTCTAAATCTAACAAGTCGTTTCTCGCCGTATCGTAAGCTATTCGAAAACTATTCTTATGCTCTTGAACAGTATATCCTGTTCCAGGATGCTTTAGAGCATGCATAAGCAATCGCTCTTGCCTATGGTTAAAAAAATGAGCATGTTTTAATTTACTCTCAAATACTCGACTCTCTTCAGTTTTATTTTTAATATGTTCATACAATGAGTCTAGTGCACGATTCACAATCTCTAGTTGATATAAAATAAAATAGTTTAAGTCGTTATCGTCTGTTTCTGTATATAAAAAAGACCTTGCATACTTTACAGGTGCTTTTAGTAAAAATTCGGAAATTGAGATAAACTCAAATAGCCAATATTTGCTATGCAGCATAGACCAGTAGAATAAGGCTCTTGCTGTCCGACCGTTTCCATCGACGAATGCATGGTCATAAGAGAGCCAAAAATGCACAACGATTGCGCGAAGTACCGGATGAACAAACATTTGAGAATTTTTCCCATTGGCAAAATCGCATAATGCTGCGATTCTAGCATTCAATTCATTCGCTGGAGGAGGATTATGAAGTACTTCTCCCGTAGTTTTATCTTCCATCACTACTCGTTCATCAGAACGGCGAAACCTCCCTGCAGCTGAAGAATCTTCTAAAGTGCTATCCGTGACAATGTTGTGGAGTTCGAGAATAGCTTCTACAGTTATATCTACATCCCTGATGTCCCGAATTCGTTCCATCGCTAAGTGGTTATTATAAATCATTTTTTCGTTTTTGTTTCGGGGAGCACGGTTCGACTTCAGCATTTCCTTTGCCACGAGGCGTGTCGTCGACGCCCCTTCAAGCTGACTTGATGTAATCGCTTCTTCTATTAACGATCGAACGAGAAATTCATTTCGCGTTTGAGGATTGGTGATAGGCTCCGGTAGGCTAATCCCTCCTCCCATATGAAGATCGATTTTATGCAAGCTTGTAAGAATAGTGTCTGTCAATGCGAATGAAAAAGGTTTTTTATCAGAATCGACTAAAGGAATTGCCTTTCTGTTACCCAGTCTCTTTAATTTAATTGCATACCACCACTCTTCTGGAGTTAACCCCTCTGGAGGGGCGATGTGTCGCAAGGTATCCCGATGTCGGTACTTTTCTTCTTCATCACCACCCTGTATTACAAACTCCAGTACCTTTGACACATCATTTTTACCCTGGAAAAACTTTGAGAAAGACGGTGGTTGACGAGGTATTTTCATAAAATTCTTTTACTAATCGGGTTGAGAATCCAGCAATTAAGCAGCAGTTCCCGTTGGATATAGATAAAGCATGAAATTCTACAAAATATTTTTTTTGTAAGAATATGGACAAAAGGAATTCCATAGCTTTGTATCGAAAAGCTTTGATAAGATCAGATTTGAATGTTTTTTGGGGATACGCTAAAT
>JBAUVX010000276.1:0-5623 GCA_049583465.1 Waddliaceae bacterium
CTCATACGGTGTGTGTCAAACTGAATATGGAATTAGGCAACGAGCCTTTACAGTTTGAAGGTCTCATAACGCATTAACAATTCGCCCATGGGGTTAACCGTGAACTTTCTTTGGCAAAGAGGCAAAAGGAACAACAGGTTGAGCTTGAGCTCTTGACCCTTCTCTGCTAAAATTTTTTCATTATGATCGGCATGGAATCTCTTACCGGACAGGAAAAAATCCATTTGTTACGGCTGGTTCGAGAGACGATTTGCCGCCAAGTAAGAAAAGAGGATTTCCAACTCCAACAAAACGAGCATTTTGAGCTCAAACAGGTTTCAGGGGCTTTTATCGCCCTCCATATCGAGGATGAACTCAGAGGCTGCCTGGGGGAGATTCTGATTGCCGAACCCCTCCCCTTATACAGGATCATTCAAGAATTGGCCCTGGATGCTGCCGCAAAAGATCCTCGTTTTCACCCCATACAGCCTCAAGAAGTCGGCAAGTTGAATATCGAAATCTCCGTTTTGTCCTCGCTGAAGCCGATACAATCCTATGAAGAAATCGAAGTGGGATCCCACGGCCTTATCGTTCAAGATCAGGGCTCACTAGGCCTTCTCTTGCCTCAAGAAGCTACTAAAAACAGGTGGGACCGAGAAGCTTTTCTCAGTCATGCCTGCTTAAAAGCCGGCCTCCCCAAAGACCATTGGAAGGGGGCCAATCCAAAAGTAAAGACTTTCTTTGCCGAGGTCTTCTCAGAATTGGACTATACCCAAACAAATTCTTGAGTTTGTTTGGGTATACATTAACAATGCGAGTCTTGGCCCAGATGAACCTATCTCACTAAACCATTTTTGCCGATTTCTTGCCTCTTGGTCTGATTTTGCGCTCAATTTTTCACTCAACTTTCATAAGTTGAGATCAAAATTCATCACAAAGTCACCCTCAAGATCCAAAAAATCGGCTGAAAAGCGTTTAGTGAGATAGGTTCATGATCCATTTCATTTTCCGGGCAAATGAACCGTTTCGTCAACAATTCGTTGTACAACAATGTGATCGGTTTCCTACAATGAGCTTTTTCAAGAAAAATTAAAAAACGCATGTTATGATCGCAGCAATGCGAAAAATTTTTGAAATCCTCGGCGATTATTTCCGCCTCATTATCAACGTAACATGGGTGTCGCTCAAAAGCCCTCCGCAATTTTATCTTATTAGAAATCAGATGTATGAAATCGGTGTTCTCTCTCTCCCCGTTGTGGCAATCACAGGATTTTCTACGGGAATGGTTCTTGCTGCCCAGTCGTTTTTTCAGCTCTCCGACAAAGGACTGGCAGGAGCGACGGGATTGATGGTGACAAAGGCCATGATGGTTGAGATCGGTCCTGTCCTCACATCGTTTATGGTCACGGGACGCGTGGGCGCAGCGATGTGTGCAGAACTCGGAACGATGCGTGTGACGGAACAGATCGATGCTCTCAGGTCAATGACAGTCAACCCCCTGCGCTATCTTGTTGCCCCTCGATTTATCGCAGGAACTCTCATGCTGCCTCTTCTCACAGTCTTTAGCTGTTTGATGGGCATTGCCGGAGGATATATCGTTGCCGTCAATTTTTATCATATGTCCCACGCCTCGTTTGTCGATCCTCTTCCTCAACATATCACGAATTTTGATTTTGTCAGCGGCCTTGTCAAAGCCGTCGCTTTTGGCATCATCATCGTCACCATTTCCTGTTACCGAGGGCTGACAACAAAAGGAGGAGCCGCCGGGGTTGGAAGGGCGACAACCAACAGTGTGGTCATATGCTACTCAGTGATTTTAATTAGCAATTTCTTTCTCACGATTGGATTAAATGAGAGCTTTGAAGCTATTACCAACTTCATCAATCGGTGGTTTTAACTTTTATGGCTGACGAGCACGATGTCCCTAAAGGCGGCGCAGACCGAAAAGTCCTCATCGAAGTCTGTGATTTATGGAAAAGCTACGAAGACTTAGAAGTCCTCAAGGGCATAAACCTCAAAGTAAAAAAAGGAGAAACTATTGTAATTCTTGGACGTTCCGGAGCTGGAAAGAGCGTTCTCTTGCGGCAGATCATCGGCATTGAATTTCCCGATAAAGGGCATGTGGAAATTGATGGAAAAAATCTGTCGACGTTATCAGAGAAAAAACGAGCAGCCGTGACAAAGCACATGGGAATGCTCTTTCAAGGCGCCGCATTATTCGATTCGTTAAATATCAATGAAAATACGGCATTTTATCTCAGACAGCACGAGAGATATCTTTCAGAAAAAGACATACAAAGCCGCGTTGATGAAGCATTAACGATGGTAGGCTTGGACGGCACGCAACAAAAAATGCCCGCCGACCTCTCCGGAGGAATGCGAAAGAGAGCCGCCCTTGCCAGGCTTATCGTCTATCGCCCCGAAATTGTTCTCTATGATGAACCGACAACAGGGCTGGATCCGATCACAGCAATGTCCATCAACACACTCATTAACCGTACACAAGAAGAATTGCAGTCAACAAGCATCGTCGTCACTCATGATATTCCCTCTGCCTTAGAGGTGGGAGATCGTCTAGCCTTTCACCATGATGGTATAATTATTCATATCGCCCCAAAAAAAGAATTTTTAACTATCGATGACCCCATCCTCACCTCTTTTTTCCATTTTGCCCAAATCTCTAAAGAAATCATGCCGGGTCATGCACACAAGGAGTCAAGGTCAAATCATGTCTGATCAAATGAAGAATCTTCTCATCGGCATTTTCGTTTCCGGAGCTCTGGGAATCATTATTTTTATGATTCTCTTCCTTCACCCCTATATTGGCGATGAAGGGCAAGTGCTACGCGTTAGATTTCCCGATATTAACAAAGTGACCGTAGGAACCCGGGTGAGCTTTGCCGGTAAACCCATCGGCGAAGTGATGTGGATTCGCCCCCTGGAAGATGTCCGACTAGGGCGAACGGAACACAAAGGAGAAATCTACGTTTACGAGCTCGGCCTGGGAATAGACAGTGGGATTAAGGTGTACAACACCGATAAAATTTCTGTGCACACCTCCGGTTTGCTGGGAGAGAAGTCAATTGCTATCGACCCTGAACCTCTACAACCGGGACAAGAACTACGTGTGGTCAACAAAGAAATTCTTTACGCGGCGGACACCGGATCTTTAGAAGATACATTTAAAGAGTTTAAAAAAGTAGCAGAAAAAATCGACACCACTCTAGATACGATTCACGAAGCACTTCAAGAACTCGAAGAGAAAGATGTGTGGGAAAATCTCGCTACCACTGTTGAAAATATGAATAACATCACCACTCGACTGGCAGACTCTTGGGATGATGTTGACGATTCCATTGCAAATGCCGCAAAAACCGTGAACAACGTACTTGGCATCACCGAGAAAATGAAAGGAGGAGAGGGGACAATAGGAAAATTACTGACAACAGAGGATTTCTATCTTCGTACGACATCCCTTTTGAGTAAAGGAGAAACAATCATGGATGACATTAATCATTATGGGATTCTGTTTCACTTGGATAAGGGATGGCAGCGGCTTCGAGCCAGAAGGATGAATCTTTTGCAAAAACTTCAGTCGCCTCAAGAATTTCGTAATTTCTTCAATGATGAAATCAATCGCGTTTCTACTTCCCTTTCTAGAGTTTCTTTGTTATTAGATAAATCAGAGTGCTATTATCCCTACCTCATGGAAAATTGCGAGTTTCAAAAGGTATTTTCAGAATTGATGCGTCGGGTCAATGGCTTAGAAGAAGAATTAAAAATGTACAATATCCAACTCATGGAATGTCAAGTTAAACAAACAGAACTTGCGAGATAAGAAATGGAAAGTATTCCCTACTCACAGATCGAAAAAGGGACATTTATGATTGCCACGCCGGATATTGAAGTGGGCATTTTCTTTCGCGGCGTGGTATTGATCTGTGAACATAATCCCAACGGTTCTTTTGGCATCGTCATTAATAAAAGCCTCGACTTAGAACTTCCCGAAGAAATTATTAATATCAACAATCTGGCAAATCCTCGAGTCCAGGTTCGTGCGGGAGGACCGGTCCAAACAAACCAGATGATGCTTCTTCATACCTCGGATGCTATCCCGCAACAAACATTAGAAATTTGTAAAGGGGTTCATCTCGGCGGGGATTTGCAGTTCCTTCAAGAGGTCATTACCGAAGCTAATGGACCGGCCGTTCACCTCTGCTTCGGGTATTCCGGATGGGGGGCCGGCCAACTGGAAAGGGAATTTCTCGATAAAGGATGGTTTCTTTATCCCGCTTCTGCAAAGCACATTTTCGAAACATCCCCCGAAAAACTCTGGCAAACATTGTTGCGAGAAATGGGAGGTAAATATGCCACCCTTTCCATGATTCCTGAAGATCTTTCCTTGAATTAAAGGATCACGCGACGGCAGTGGCTTTAGCCGCGACGGAGGAGCGTTTGATCGTCAGATGGCTGCCGATCAAAAAGACAGGGAGTGTGCGAGTGACCGTGAGCGCGAACAATTAACGCTTAGAAAATTGGAATTTTTTACGAGCGCCGGCACGGCCGTATTTTTTCCGCTCTTTTTTGCGTGGATCGCGGGTGAGATACCCCTTCTCTTTGAATTCTTGTTGGAAAGCATTATCTTCTTGGACGAGAGCACGGGCAATACCCAACCGAATTGCGATCACCTGGCCTTCTTTTCCCCCTCCCTTGACTCTGATAACAAGGTCATGACCCTTTTTTCCCCCAAGAGGTGAAAAGGGAGCTAAAATCGCTTCTTGTTGAATTTTTAAAGGGAGGTATTCCTCCAATGCTTGACCATTGATGTCAACCTTCCCGCTTCCTTTGCGAAGCCTTACCGATGCGACCGACGTCTTCCGCCTTCCTGTTGCGATTTTTTCTTCCACGGATTCCTCTTCGTATGGTTTAAAGATTTGTTTCGATAGGTTGTTGTGCAGCCATGTTGTGCTCTGAACCTGCAAAAATACGCAACCGCTTCATTTGCGCTCTTCCTTGTCGCGATTTTGTCGGCATCATTCCTTTCACGGCATGTTCAATAATATACTCGGGTTTACGAGACTTCATCGTCCGATAAGGAATTTCACGCATCCCTCCTATATGCCCTGTATAGTAGCGATAGATTTTTTGAGCTTCCTTGGCTCCCGTGACGCGAATTTTATCGGCATTGATCACAATGACACCATCTCCGCTATCACAACAGGGTGTGTAGGTTACGCGATGTTTTCCACGTAGAATTGTCGCCACTTCAGAAGCAAATCTTCCTAAAACTTTTCCTTCTGCATCAAGGATAAACCAACGCGGCTCCGTCCCTTTCTTCGTCTGCATATATGTTCGCTGCGTTAACTTTAGAGGTTTTTTTGCCATTATTCTCGTCCTAATAGTGGATAAAACATTATCGAATGACATTAATCATAAACAGGTATAGGATTTTTTTCCAATGTTTTTCTCTCCTGATTCTTGCAAAATGATCCGGGATACGTTAAAATCCCATCGTTTGTTAACGTGAGAATGAATTCGACGTAAGAGTGGATTTTTAGACATTTTTTCTCCTGACTTTGATGAGCTTCGTAGGGAATAGCCTTGCGCTATTTCCAAGAAGCGAAGCAAATTCAGAAGGGAAAAG
>JBAUVX010000277.1:0-8531 GCA_049583465.1 Waddliaceae bacterium
CTCTCTGTGCTCTCTGTGTCTCTGTGTTTTACACTAACAACCATGCTTTAAATGAGTGGTGAAACTAGTACCTGCGCATTATCAACCGAAATCGCAAAATCGCAATTCGCCCATGGCGTTATTTTATTGTTGATTTACTCGAAGATCGCACGCTGGTAAAAGAAGATTCCCGAGAACATCCAGCGCGTTATTACCCCGCTGTGGATTCACCGGTTGAGGAGAGAGATGGTGTCAGGGTTGAGTTCAGCAGAAATGATTGGGGCGATGATGATGAGTACTGTATCTACCGGGTAGAAAATAGGCGCACAGGAGAAAAAACAGAGATCACGAGAATTCACTGGAAGAATTGGAAAGACTACACTGCGGAAGAATCCCCAGAGAAGCTCTTGAAGTTAGTAAAAATTGTTAATGACCAACAGCAAACATCCGGAATGCAACCCTTCATTCATTGCCGAGCCGGACAGAGGCGTTCGGGTACCTTAGTGGTAGCTAGAGAACTCTACAGATTAAAAGAGCTTGGGGAACTCAACCCTGAAAATTTTATCGATCTGGTGTTCGGACTTGTCCTCCAAGGAAGAGAACAAAGAGGGGAGGGGTTTGTACAGCGTCCGGAACAGCTATTATCTCTTCTTCAATTTGGAAAGTACTTGGTGTGCTAAAACTCGTGAAAATAGCGGCAGAGAATCAACGGCTTTGCTTCCAAAAAGCGGGAATCATGGTAGCGAGGACGACGAGAAATTCCAGCCTTCCAAAAACCATCAAAAGAGAAGAAAAAATCAGGCCAAAGCTTGAAAGAAAGGCGAAGGATTCGGTGGGAGCCGCCATGCGGAATCCGATGCCTACATTATTCATCATGAGTGTTGTTACCGATAGAGATGTCTCGGGACCCATGCCGTCAATGACAAAAAACAACGTAGCAAAAGCGGCAATGGTAACGACAAGGACAAAGAAGCAAAGGACTAAAATCGACGCTCTCTCATCAACTTCACGATCCCCCAATTTAAACCGACGGACCGTTTCAGGGCGAAAAAAGAGTTCGATTTTGTGTTGGACGATGCGAAAGAGGATATACAGTCTGACAACTTTCATCCCTCCCGCTGTTGATGCGGACATTCCTCCGATAAACATGACAATCAGCATCAACACTTGTATTTCGTAAGGCCACCCCTCGTAGTTTGTTGTCGCAAAGCCCGTGGTTGTCAGGGCGGAGACGATCTGAAAGGCCCCATAGCGTATCGCTTCCCCCAGTGAGAACCGGCTTCCATATTCTCCCGTTATGCTCATTTTGCTTGTTCCAACCAGAAAAAAGGCTGCAAAGGTGCAAATGAGCACAACGATGCAGAGAAAGAGAAAAAATTCCGGTTCATAAAGGCGATAGAATTTTCCTTTTAAAGAGAAAAAATACAGGGAAAAGTTCACACTCGCTACAATCATAAAGATCATCACAATGGACTCTGTATAGATGTTGTTAAAATGGCCGATGCTGTTATTTTTTGCCGTAAACCCGCCGGTTGACAGGGTTGAAAATGTAATCGTCAACGCATCAAAGACTGTCACTTCTCTATTGGTAATCACCAGCAAGAAAACTTCAAGAAGGGATAAGCCCAGGTAAATTTTCCACAGTTGGAGAGCTGCCTCTTTAATCCGCGGGGTGAGAGAATCCTTCATTGGACCGGGGAGTTCCGCTTGAAACAACACTTTCCCCCCGACGCCGAGAGCAGGCAGCACGGCGACAAATAAAACGACAATTCCCATCCCTCCAAGCCATTGTGTGAAACTTCTCCAGAAAAGCAGGGCTTTGCCGACAGCTTCGATCCCTTCGTAGAGAGTAGCTCCTGTCTCCTGGTCTTTCACGGGTGTGATGGTTCCCCAGTAGTAGTAGATGATCGTTCGAGCCCCGCAGAATTCTTTTCTGATGGGGATTTCCCGGCCTGTTTGGGGGTTGTATTTTTTTGCCTGCATCACAGTCGCTCCGGTGGTGGTAAATCCGGAAGCTGCTTCGAAGTAGGAATGTAAATAGTCTTCCAAGGTTCCGCTCAAGAAAAAAGGCAAGCCGGCAATAGCAGGGGTGAGAAACCAAATAAGAACGACGACAACAAGCCCCTCTCTCCGATAGAGGTTTCCCTCTGAGCGGCGTCCGATCAAGTAAAAAACACTTGCATAAAGAATGGCAATGATGATGGTAAGGAAGAAAGCAAGCGTTGAATGCGGTTGAGGGTGTGCGGCGGGGTCGGAAAAAAATTCGTAATAGGCAGCAAGAGCAAAGGGAATCAGCAAGGTAGCTGACAAGCCAAACAGGTAATAACCAAGAACCTTGCAAATATCCTTGTAGTACATAGCGTTAAAAAATTTCTTCCATTTCAGGGATATGCCTAGGGCTGGCAATCACAATGACAGTGTCTCCGGGAGAAATAATGCGATTCCCATGGGCAATCATGATGCGCCCCCTGTTTTGAATCATGGCGATCAAGAAATCTTTAGGCAGCAGGGGGCCAAGTTCAGATAGTGGTATCCCCACGACTCGGGAGTCCATCGAAACATTTACTTCCATAATTTCTGCTTGATTTTCATAAAAAGCGACCAGTGATGTCACTGTTCCCGACAAAAGTTGAGAAAGAATATGGTTGGAAGCACTAATCCTTGGAGATACTGTATGGCTGATTCCAAGCTTTGCACAAAGAGGAGCAAAACTGGTGTTTGCAATCATGACGATCACATCTTTACAGCCGACTTCTTTTCCCAATAAAGCTGCGACGAGATTGACTTCGTCGCTATCTGTGCAGGCAACGAGAACTTCTGCTGTGCCGATTTTTTCAGCACGGAAGAAGTCGATATCGGTGCCGTCGTGATTCATGACGGTGGAGTTGGGCAATTGTTCGGCAAGAAGGCGGCATCGGTCATAATCTTTTTCGATCAAACGGACATCGATGTTCGATTGTTCAAGGAGTTTTGCCAGATTGAGCCCTGTGAGTGATCCTCCCACAATGACGACGGATCTCATGGGTTTTTTCTGTACTCCGATAAAGTGATGCAACTCGGAAATCGCTTGGGTTTCTCCTATAAAGGTGACCTCGTCTGTTGGAAGAATTGTCGTATTTCCGTGAGGAAAAATGATTTTTGGGGCCGCGGCTTGTCCTTCTTCCTGCTTTTCCTTCGCTTCCCGACGAATCAGTCCGACGATGACCCCTTGTGGAAGATCAAGATCGACAAGAGGAATGTGCTCTTTTCGCCATTGTATAGGGATAGCAACAGTCCGCAGTTGGACAGCACCGTGGGCAAAGCTTTCGACAGCAAGAGAGCCCGGGCTGATAATGTATTTGAGGATATCGTTAGCAACCAGCAACTCGGGACCGATAAAATAGTCCACTTCAAAAATGTTAGCAAAATCCAGTCGAGTCCGATTGAGAAAACGACTATCCCTCACACGGGCGATTGTTCTGGGATAGCCCAGATGTTTGCCGATCGAACAAGAGGCGAGATTCGTTTCATCACTGTTTGTTAGAGCAATGAGAAAGTCAGGGGATAACTCGAGGAGGTCATCTAATAATTGCCAATCTGTCCCGGAACCTCGGCGAGTGGCAACGTCGATATTCCAGGCTGCCTTTTCCAGTTGTTTTCTGCTCCGATCGATCAGAATCACGTTATGTTGTTCTTTGGAAAGGACAGAGGCAATGTAACGTCCGATTCCTCCGGCACCGACAATAATGATATTCATCTACGAAATTCTTCAGTAGCATTAAGAACTTCCATTGCCAAACCAAATCCCCCTCCATGAGCATGCAAATGCTTGTCTTCCGTTAATTCAAGGGACCTGTGCTGTTCTGTTTGAACAGGAGGAAAGTCGGCAGCAGTCATGAACATCTCTGCACCTCATCTAGCGTTCTTTTTCTCAAACCGTTTTACCCCGGTTTGTTTGTTTGGGCATAGCTTAAGCCATAACATATTTTAGATTTATACTAGAATACAGCAATCCCAACTTTGCAAACTTTTTGGACTTTGTGGTACATTTTCACCGATCCTTTGATACGAAGAGGTCTTGGTTATGCATGTTTTATTTCTTATTCTGATGACTTTGGTTGTTCCGGCAAAAATTTTCTCATCCTCAGAACATTATCTCCCTGAGGATGGCGGAGGCATTTCTTATCGAAGGGAGCGATTGTTTTGGGACGAAAAAGGACAGCTCGCCGGCCGATCTATCGAAGAGGCTCCGGGAATAGATGACGATGATGCGTCCTCTTTTGATGGTGCTTATGATGATATATACAATTATTTATCAGAAGTTGCAGCTTGTACGGCTGACATTGCCGCTAATTTGATCAATTCCCTTTCCTTCTCCCGCTATTTAAAACCAATTACCGATGGTGTTGCTGAAGAGTTTTTTGGGAGAGCGTTTCTTTATTTGATCGGCTTTCACCAAGACTTCAGCGAGACGGGGGTTCATGGGCAAGGAGAATTACATGATAAAGTTCGCGTCACCCTGGTTCATGGCATTCTTAATTTTCAGATCGATTTTAAGCGCACCATCGATAGGTTTTCGCAAACGCACGGCGGGGTTAATATCCACTATATTTTTAATGCGACTGAAGGTTGGTCAGGTGATCTTTCTCAAGCCTTTGCCGCCAAGCTGGGTTTTTCTCATCAGCTGGCATATCCGCTCGTGAAAACTTGGAAAGAGTTGATAAAAGAAATGGGAGGTCCGCAAGGAGGGGGGGTGATTGTTCATTACGCTCATAGCAGCGGGGCCATTCATACCCAATCAGCACTCAATCTCTTGACAGAGGATGAAAAGAAAATGATTCGGGTGATCACTTTCGGCTCTCCGGCTTTGATAGAAGATCGAGGGGTGGAAAGTGTGAGGAATTACCTCAGCGTCAGAGATGGGGTCTGCATGCTTGACCCGTTGCGTTATACCATGGGAATGCTGGGTTTGAAAGAAGAGATCATTCTCGCGGGAACCTGGAGGGGCACCCCTTTGATCGATCACTTGTTATCGAGTAAAACCTATCAAGATGTCATCAGAAAGCTTGGCGAGGAATTTCTCGAAACATTCTTATGAGCCCAAACGTTAGACCTATTTGAGTGTGTATAAATGCTGCCCAAACTCATGACAAATGGAATAAGCTTGGGCAGCAACTTGGGTCTAAGCGGTTTGCTCAACACCTTTTGTTCGTTCGCGGGTCATTCCAAGCATCCCTTCCCAAAAGCTTTTTTCTTTATGGGAAATCCCCATTAGTCGTAATTCTTCTTCCGGTGCTTGAGCAATGAAAAGCAGGTTTGCACGCATTCCGCTTAGCTCTTTTTCGCTAGGGTTCATTGCCTCCAGTGTTTGGCGCGCAATGATTTGCCCAAATTTTGCACCAATATCAGTTCCCCAGGGGAGGGTCTCGATAAACCTTGAATTAGAAAAGATATTTTGCATGATGAAAGCCAGACGGGGTTTCACAAGAGGATCGAACAGTCCACCGTATAAGAAATGTTCCATGTCGTAAAGACGGAATTTCAACATTCCGGAGCCTTTTCGCATCCTTTTCATCTTCGCAAGCAATTCTGCTTCCCGGTTGTATTTTTCAAAGACTGCTTTTAACACAGGCTCTCTCTTCTCTTCCGGCAGAGTGGAAACGTATTGCTTAAGTTGCGGCAAACTTTCTTTATGCTTTTTGTGCCGCCGATTCAGCTCGCGCAAAGCACAATTGAACTCCTGTTGTATTTTCATTAAGCGGTCGCCTGCATCGACAAATCTTTCACTCTCGTCCGAAGGGACCTGGCTTGCGCGAATCGCGTGGTAAAAGTCGTGTTCCATGAAATCAAGGGGGCTGGGCGTAGCAAAACCATCAGCTTTCTCAGGGAGTTTGCAATCAAGGAACGGCAGGGCAATGTCGCGGTGCCTGAGCTTGCTTCCGGAACGAATATCCTCCACTGAGGAGTCTCCAATTACCGGATTCAGCATTACCGGTTCGGCAAAAGCCGAGCCTAACAACGCTTGCTGAATGCCAAAGCTAGGGACCATCCGGAATTTGCCTCCTCCATGGACAGCAGCGGCAATCTCCTCATCTACTTTCCCTGCAGCGTCGTTGGAAATTCTGGAAAGCCAATTCAATCTTAATTGCCCTCTAATGATCTGGGAGATGGTGTGATGGTCATATAGATATTGCTGCCCTTTTTCAGGTAAAATCTCGTCATGGTACCTGGAAAAATCGGTGGTATCTTGTACTACCCACAGCCCTTGTTCAATAGGATTGAGAGTTGCGACCTTGCTGTAGATGTCCTCGATGTGGTCTTTTTTTTTGGTTAAATGAGGAAGCGCAGGTGGTTGAGTTCCCTCGCGCAGCAAAGCCGCAGCTTCAGGGTTTCGGCTTCCATCTTCTTGAAATAGCGGAACAAAGCGCGGTGCAACCGGTGCCGATCCGTCGGGCATACGAGCGTCCCGGATGCTCCAGAGCCGCATGAGGGTGCCGAATTCGTGTGCTGTGATTTCACTGTTTCGGAGAGCCTTCAGCGCTGTGCAGGGAAACATGTCGTTACGTAGGGGGGAATCAGCGTCATAGAGGCGGAACGGCTCTTTCAATGCTGAGTGCAGGGAGGCTAGATGTTCATCGGTGACTTGATTCAACTGCTCATTGATCTTTTCATCGTCTTTTCCAGGAATGCGGCGGATGACCTCATTAAATTGAGCTTGCTGTATAGAAGAAATTTTTGACGCTGTTTCACTCACAGAGGATTGAGGAGAAGGAACGACTGCGGCATCGCGAATTTCCTGTCGTGCTGCCGGTTGAAGGGGAATATTAGCTGATGAGTTTGAGGGATTAAAATTAACCATAATAATTTTTTCCTATTTTATTGATTAAACATTACGGAATAGTATTCTCAGTAGTTTAAGTTTCTATAAAGATTTTATTAATATCCTGAATGACTAGTTGGTTGGTGCAGCTTTGGGGCCCTCCCCCGCAGGGGAGGGAGGAAGCTCAGGCAGAACCCGCTATAGTGCTAGATAAGAGTCGGCTAATATCAAATCAAAGACTCCTTTCCAGTTACGAGAAGAATCCTGAAGTTGAGCGTTGACAGCTTTCATTTCTTCAATGGTTTTGGCCGCAGCATGTGGATTTGTCATCAACTGTCCCTGTGCCGCTTGGTATAGTTGGAGGATTTTCCTCTGAGAAGGTTCGATTTTTTTGAGAAGGTTAAGGGCTTTTTGAATGAGGATGTCCGCCTCTTCCGGTTTTCTTTTCACCCATCGTTGAGCGAGGTTTATGCAATTGTCGACAACAGAGGAATAGAGGTGTTGCCCGTCTCCATCGGAAATTCCGCTGATTTTTGCTAGGAGCATCTGATAAATCTTTTGCAAAAAGCTATCCACAGCTTCCGGGTTGATTTTCTCCCATTCTTCAGCCATGATGTATAAAAAGTAGGTTATTTGATGCCACCCATTGGGATTGCCGATCATCGCTTGTTCAACCTCTTCCAAAAGTTCGCTGAAGAGTCTGTTTGCTGTTTTTTCATCTATTTCAACCATTGCCTTAGCGATGGTGGATTTAGCACCCGTTCTCCCTAGAGGAAAATCAATTGTCTCGGCGATCTTGAGAGCTTTTAGAAAAAGATGATTTGCTTTGACTTTATCTGTTTTTCCTGTTTCTTTGGCAATCGCGCAGAGGGCCTTAAGGCGAAGGGAATCATCTTCAATCCGATCAGAATACTCTATAGCTTGTTTTTGATTTGTGTTCGCCAATACTGAGGCCGCTTCGCAGAAAATTTCATTTTTAGGTTGAGAAAAGAGGGCCTTATCTTTAGCTATCTTGGCAGCTTCTAATAGCAGATGATTCGCCGCTTCGGGATTGATTTCCCTCCATCCTTTGGCGATCTTACAGAAATCTATAGCTTTGTGATAAAGATGCCTTTTTTCGGAATTTTGGCAGGCTTCTCGAAAAAGTTGATCTGCTTCTTCCTTATTTGTTGCCGCCATTGCCTCGGCAATCTCTATTTTAAGTTCGATTTTCCAATCATCGCTCTCCATCAGTTCAGCGATCTGTAGAGCTTCTTTTTCATTTGTTTTTATTCTTTTTTTGGCAAACTCATGCAAAAGTGGATCGGTGTTCATGGAAAAATTGAACAAACTGTGAGGAGGGGCATTCCTGCCGTCCTTAAACGTCTGAATCGCTTTGTTAAAGTAGCCCCTTCGGTTAATGACTGAGTTGATATAAAACTCTTTAAATGAAGCAAGATTTAATTTGATTTTTGATGGATCGGTCCTCAGTCCCTTTGCTTTCTCTTTCCACAAAAAAGGGCAATGATTAGCACTGTGATGATAATGAGAATCCACCCTCATGATACTGGGAAAATCGCAATCGGGAAGATGAGTAAAAACCTTCGCCAAGACCTCGCTTGCCAAGGCTTTATCCTATTGCGCCGAAATCTCTAGAGGCGCACCTCCGCAGCTTCCGGCAAAATAACTAGGTGACCACAGACTACCACCCCAAAGAGCCTCTCGTATGCTGGGATGTTCTTGACGTCTAAGCAGGCGAGACGATACACCTTTT
>JBAUVX010000278.1:0-9265 GCA_049583465.1 Waddliaceae bacterium
AAAATCGCAATTCGCCCATGGCGTTACATTCTAATCGTGGGCGAGGAAGATGAGCTCATGAATCCCCATGCCTATCAAGAAATCTTGAATAAAAAGCGTATAGAGATCATTAAAAGGGAAAAACATCTAACGCTTACTGAAAATAGTATGGTCATGAAACGTATTGCCGACTGGATACGAGGAGGAGAAAGAATGGATCCGGGGCGTATAAGTTCCTAACTTAATCGTAAATTCAGGCCCATCGCAACACACAACGACACTAATGTGTGCCATTTAGTTACCTGTACCGGGTATAAAAGTTACAATCAGTCATGACATTTTAACAGAAATGCTGGCGTTTTCTTGTGGAAAAGCGGGTAGAGTTTACCTTTTTCCCTTCAAATTATTGCCGTTTCCGTTTTATACCCAATTTTATGGAAATGCTGCTTTTAAGAGACTTCGTGATCATTTTTGGGCTCTCGATTGTTGTGCTCTTAATTTGCCATCGGTTAAAAGTTCCTGGCATTGTCGGCTTTTTGATAACAGGCATTGTGGCGGGTCCTTCAGTTCTCGGTTTTGTCAGTGCAGGTCAAGACGTCAAATTGTTGGCTGAAATTGGCATTATCGTACTCCTATTTACTGTGGGATTGGAGTTTTCCGTCAAGAGGATTTTGGAGTACAAAAGATATTTTATGATTGCAGGGCCGATTCAGGTAAGTTTGACCATTGCAGGGGGATTGCTTGCGGGTCAACTTCTTAACCGGCCGTTGAACGAGTCAATTTTTTTAGGTTTTTTAGTTTCTCTAAGTTCAACAGCAATCGTTATGCGTATTCTCCAAGAGAGAGCGGAAACGAACAGTCCTCATGGGAGGCTTAGTCTTGGCATTTTGATCTTTCAAGATGTTGCTGTCGTACTCATGATGTTAGTCATTCCTTTCTTAAGCGGGGCCGAAGACATTGAGGCATCCGTTTTACTGTTGCTCGGTCAAGGAGTGGTCATTCTAGTGATTACATTTTATGCTGCTGTGAAACTTGTGCCCCGCCTTCTGTTTTATGTTGCTAAGGCAAGAAGCAGAGAATTGTTTTTGTTGACAGTGCTTGTTATCTGCTTTTCAGTCACATGGATTACATCCGCCGTGGGTCTTACTCTTGCCTTGGGAGCATTTCTTGCAGGGCTTATTATTTCAGATTCCGAATTTAGCACACAGGCAATCGGGGATATCATCCCTCTGCAAGACATTTTTACAAGTTTTTTCTTTATTTCGATAGGGATGCTTTTAGATATTAATTTTTTTATCGAACAGATAATTCCGATTTTGTTGCTTGCTTTTGGTATACTTCTCTTAAAAAGTATAATTGTCGGTGCCACGGGATTAGTTCTGGGACTTTCTGTGAGAACCTCCATACTCTCCGGTATGGCGATCAGCCAGGTAGGAGAGTTTTCTTTCGTATTAGCTTCGGCCGGATTTGCCTACGGTTTTGGAACGGAATATCTGCATCAAGTATTCATTGCCGTAGCCATTCTTACAATGGGTGTGACGCCGACACTCATTGGTTTATCTCCAAAACTTGCTAATTGGGCTCTGGAGTTGCCTCTGCCGCATATCATCAAATCCGGAAAAAAGGGGGATATCAGAGCAAAAAGTTTACAAAATCACATCATCATTGTGGGATATGGATTCAGCGGTCGAAATCTTGCACGCTCCTCAAGAGAAGCAGAAATTCCGTATGTGATTATCGATATGGACCCGGAAACAGTACGGAAGGAGAGCAGAAAAGGCGAACCCATCTATTTTGGCGATGCGACAAGAGACCGGGTGCTTTCCCATGCCAATATTGAACATGCACAAGTTGTCGCGATTTTAGTCGAGGATCCGATAGCAGCTCTGCGCATTGTTCAACATGCAAGAAAAATGAATGCAAGCGTTTACATCGTTGTACGCACACGCTATTTAGAGGAAATGCAGGCTCTTTATCAAATGGGAGCCGATGATGTCATACCTGATGAACTGGGCTCTACTGTTGAGATTTTTACGCGCGTGCTGACAAAATATCATCTCCCTAAAGAGCATATTGATCAACTCATACAAGCATTAAGAATTGAAGGTTATGATATGCTGCGTCCACGATATTCCGAAGAAACTCTCTTTTCTGATCTGAAAGAGCATCTATCAGAGATTAGGGTGAAAACACTGCATGTAAAAGAGAGCTCTCCTATCATTGGTATGAGACTGAAACAATTGGAATTCAGAAGAAAATATGGCGTTACAGTTCTCGTCATTAAAAGGGGATCTGATACCATCTATAAAATTGATCCCGACAACACATTTTTTTCCGGCGATGAAGTTGTGGTTGCGGGAACCGAAGAAAATATACTGACGCTAAACAAGTTGTTTTTTTCGTAGTTGTCTGAGTTTTGCTCCCTGCCCGCCCCTTTTGTTTGATTTGTATTAAAATATCGGCAAGTGATACCATGCCTTCATGGTAGACCTTTCCTTTCTCAATGATGTTGAACTCACCGAATTACATACCCATGTAGGCTTTGGCATCTCCCCAACCATGCTTTGGGAAATGGCTCATGAACAAGGGATGCTCCTTCCAACTAAAGACTACTGGAAGTTTGAGCAACTCGTGACCATCAATGAAACCAAAAATTACGAAGACTATCTCAAAATGTATGAACTCACGGAGAAAATTCAATCTTCTCCTGACTCTCTGTTTGTAGGCATCCAAAATGTTATTTCCGGAGCCTACCGGAAAAATAACATCACCACAATTGAACTCCGCTTCAACCCCATGCTGCGCAACAGAGCCGGAGAGCGCGATCTCGATCATATTATCGTGTTCACTCTGCAAGGAATGGAAAGAGCCATGCTCAAATACCCCGTCAAAGCAGGGCTCATTTTGATGATGGATCGTCGATTTTCTCCTGAGAAAAATGCAATTATTGCCCAAAAGGCAATCAAATATAGAAATAGAGGTGTCGTAGGGATCGATCTCGGGGGACCCATCGATTACAATGAACAATCCCGCTCGTTTTCTCCTTCTTCGATCAAACCCATTATCGAGAATGTTCGAAAACATGGAATGAACGTGACGATCCATACCGGAGAAGCCACCGATACAAAAGAAATGTGGGAGGTAATCGAACAGTTAAAACCCGACCGGATCGGCCACGGGATTGCCTCGATTCACGACAAATCCCTAATGCGTTATCTTGCCGATCGCCATATTGTTTTAGAAACATGTCCGACCTCGAATCTCAACACCCGTCTCATTCGTGATTTTGATCACATGCGCACCGTCTATCAGACGTTAAAAGAGCATAAAGTCCCCTTTACGATCAACACGGATGGACCCGAAATGCAAAAAATCTCGCTCCGAAAAGAGTTTGAAAAACTGTTGAAAGAAAATATTTTGACTCAAGAGGATATTCTCCATGCTAACAAAGTCGCCGCAGAAGCTAGCTTCATCAACTAAAGTTTATCTAGCCTATGATGATGTCCTCCTGCTTCCAAGATATTCCGAAATCACTCCACCGGAAACCGATCTTACAACATATCTCACACCCGCCTTTACTTTGAACATTCCCGTGATTGCCTCTCCGATGGACACCGTTTGCGAGCAAGAGATGGCTCTTTCTCTTTCAAAACTGGGCAGCTTGGGCATCATCCACCGCAACTTAACCATCGCCGAACAAGCAAAGCAGCTGCAGTGGGTCCATGCAAAGGGAGGAGAGGCCGGAGTTGCCGTTGGAATCGGCTCTGACTTTGGAAAAAGAGTCGACGAGCTCGCCAAGAGCGGAGCTCGCCTTTTTTGCATCGATGCCGCTCATGGGCATACGAAACATGTGATTGAAGCGACTGCGTACCTAAAAAATCATTATCCTTCATGTGAAGTGATCAGCGGAAATGTCGCCACCTATGAAGGTGCCTGCGCCCTCTATGCTGCAGGTGCCGATTGCATAAGGGTGGGACTCGGTCCGGGTTCAATCTGCTCGACTCGTATTGTTGCCGGTATTGGCGTGCCTCAACTCACAGCAGTCATCGAATGCTCTAAAGCGGCACAAGAGCATCATAAAACACTCATTGCCGATGGAGGGATCAAATCAAGCGGCGATATCGTCAAAGCACTTGCGGCAGGAGCAACTGCGGTGATGCTCGGATTTCTTCTCTCCGGCACAGACGAAGCGCCGGGAAAAGCAAGTAGGCTCGATGGGAAAAACTATAAGGAATATCGTGGAATGGGCTCCGTCCCCGCGATGCAACGGGGAAGTGCCGCTCGTTACGGCCTTACGACCTCTCAGTGCCTAGCACCTCAAGGGGTGGAAGGGAAGGTAATAGCAACAGGACCTGTTAACAAGCACGTGCAGAGTCTTTTAGAAGGAGTAAGAGCGGGTATGGCCTATGTTGGAGCACAAACGATCAGTCAGCTAAAAGAAAATGCCTGCTTTATTCAGCAAAGTCATGCAGCTCTGCGTGAATCGCACCCGCACAGTATTGAGAGAATCGACTCATGATCGTTATCATCGATTTTGGATCGCAAACAACCCACCAGATCGGCAGACGTTTAAAAGAGATCGGCGTTCACTCGGTGATTATTCATCCGGACAAGGCACTCGATCACGCGGTCGATCATCGAACCAAGGGGGTTATTCTTTCAGGAGGGCCATCTTCCGTTCATCAACCCCACTCCCCCGCAATTGACCCAAAAATTTTTCAGCTTCCCCTCCCTTTTTTAGGCATTTGCTACGGTTGGCAGCTCATGGCCCATATGCTGGGGGGAAAAGTGAAAAAGACAACCGCAGAGTACGGCCCGCAAACTTTATATTTTACTCACGATCATTTTCAACTAAAAAAAACATCCACCTCTGCCTTTATGTCGCATGGCGATACCGTTGTCTCTCTCCCAAACGACTTTGCCGCATTTGCTTCAACAAGGCAAGTCCCTTATTCCGCTGTCACTGACAAAAACTTACGCTTATGGGGAGTGCAGTTCCACCCCGAAGTCGAGCACACAGAATACGGGCTTGAAATCTTAACCTATTTTGCCTTGACTGTCTGTAATTGCAATAAAAATCAGGGACAGCTCGATCCGGATATTCTGATTGATTCGATAAAAAAAACTGTGGGAAGCAATGAGGTGATTTGTGCGGTCTCCGGCGGTGTGGACTCTACCGTCTCTGCCGCTCTCATTTCCAAGGCTATTGGGAAACAGCTGCATCTCATCTATGTTGACAATGGTCTAATGAGAGAGGGAACGTTAACAAGGGTCCAAGAAATTTTCAAAGATGCCGATCTAACCGTGATCAACGCTAAAGGGCAGTTTTTGGCAGCCCTCCTGGGGATTGAAGATCCGGAAATCAAACGCAAAACAATTGGAAAACTTTTTATTCAACTCTTTGAAAAAGAGGCGCAAAAATTCTCCTCTGCCTGCTATCTTGCCCAGGGGACGATTTATTCCGACGTCATCGAATCAAAGAGGATTAAATCTCACCACAACGTCGGAGGACTTCCGCAACAGATGGCGTTGACACTGCTTGAGCCCTTACGCGACTACTATAAAGATCAGGTACGCGAGATTGGACGTTTGATCGGAATACAGGAAAAATTTCTTCAACAACACCCTTTTCCCGGACCCGGTTATGCAGTGAGAATACGCGGCGTGATCACCAAAAAAAGATTGACGCAGGTGAAAAGGGCAGATGCTATCCTTATGGAAGAAATTGACAAAGCCGGGTGGATAAAACGATTGTTCCAGTGTTTTGCCGTCATGACAGGAGCCTTTAGCACGGGAGTGAAAGGAGACGAGCGCACGTTTGCTGAAGTTGTTGCTTTACGTGCCTTTGAGTCGACCGATGTCATGACTTCCAAATGGGCTGAGCTCCCCTATTCACTGATGCAAACGATCTCCAACCGCATCGTCAATGAAGTTCCGGACGTCTCTCGAGTGGTCTACGACATCACGACCAAACCTCCCGCCACAATGGAGTGGGAGTAATCGCCCCCCATTACGGTTAAGTTCTTCCCTTTTAGAGAAAGATCGATTAAAATAAAGGCGAATTCGACGTAAGTAGTCGGCCCTGAAAAAGTAAGGCTCCCGAGGGAGAAATTTGCATCTGCCTTGCAGAGGCAATAGGTGGGGACGATTAAGTAATGAAGCGGGATTTTTAGATATTTTTTCTCCTGATTTTGATGAGCCTTGGAGGTTGCGATGACAAAAAAAGGACTCGGCAAAACGTTCGCAATGATCTTGCTTGGTTTCTTTGTTTGCCTTGTTCTCTTCATTGCACTGCTACCCTCAATGGCTTCTACTGAATGGGGGCAGCGCTCTATCATTTCCTTTGTCAATCAACGAATTCCCGGACATCTTGCAATCAAAACATTCACTTTAAGTTGGTTTGGTCCTGTAGCAATAGAAGAATTTTCTTTGACAGACCCCGATGGAAATGCCGTACTGACGTTTGATTCCTATACTTCGGAGACCCCGTTTTTTAAGCAGTTACGGCGAGGACCGATTCAAGGAAAAACCTCTTTAAAATCTTTACAAGCAACCATTCGTCCTGAAGAAAATGGAGAGACAAATTTAGAAAAATCTCTAGGATTTTGCCTATTTTTTCCAATATCCGGTGATCCCTCTTCGCTCATTTTAACCGACGTCGACGCCGCTCTTGAACTTCCATCAACATCGAGTGATTGGACATTCATCGCTTCAGGACAAACACAATATGAAAACAGCTCCGGCCGGTTTGCCGCCAATATCCAAAAGAATCAGACACAGGTGAAAGCAGCGGTTCAAGCAGAGCACTTTCCCTCTGCTATTATTGATCTCATCCTCGCTTTGATCAAACCGCAATGGGGAGGAATCGCCTCTTTGCTGATGGGTAAAACAACAGACTTTTCGTTTAATAAAACACTAGGGGATGATGGAGCAACATTCACTTTTACATCCCAATCTCCAAGGCTATCGGCAGATTTTAGCGGGAAATATGGGAACAAAACCATAACATTTGACTTGCAGGGAAAACTGCAAATGACACTCCTTCCTCCCCTCCTCCGGAAGCTGGCAAACAATTCCTTTGGAGATTTTCCCAACCCCATGCCGCTTGAGTTGACGATCGATGAGTTGAGCATTCCGACCACACTCTTTGACGTAGGGCTTGATACAAAGGCCCTTGAGAATGTGTTGATGAAAGCCGATCTCAAACTGCCAAAGGTTGAAGTGAACAATGTGAACGGCGTTGGCGATGATTTTACTCTTAAGGATGTGTCCCTTTCAGTAACGACTCCCGAAAACACCGACTATCTAGAGTGTCGGATAGAAGGGTTTTTCGGTCTGAAAGATAAACCTGTCAGATTTGTCTATGATTTTCAAATTAGTAAACTCTTCGCCCTCAATAGCCTCTCTCATAAAATGTCAACAGAAGTGCGCAAAAATTCCCGAATGTGCGAGGAAAATTGGTTGGAGGGATTGTTGCATTGCTCACTGATCCCATCGAGCTTCCGGTTTTCGTTTGAAAACGTTCCTTCTTCTCTCATCGATATCTATTTAGGAACAGAAAATAGGGTCCAAGATGTATTGGGAGAAACATTTACTTATCGCATTGCTTCGTCTGCCAACGATTTTAATACGGTCCGACTCACTCTTGAATCAGAGAAGCTGACAATTCCACATCTCCTCTTTTCCGTTAAGGGCCCTCTCGATCTCACAAACGGCAGGGTAAAAGGCGCTTTTTCCGGAGAGGTGCAATCGAACAACTGTCCGGAATTAGGAAGGGTGGAAGGGGAGGTGGAGATTGCAGATGTCATGGCCCCCCGAACACCTTCGATCAATCTCACGCTGACCGGAACCTCTATCCCATCGAGATGGATTGGATCCTTGGTAGGAAAAGAAGAAGCAGGACTCTTATTTGGAAACGTCTTAGATCTCTCTCTTGTTCTCGACTATCAACATGGCCGGGGTCCGATGAATATAGATGTCAAAGGAAAGCAGGGTGTGTTGTCTCTGAGGTCTCACCTTTCACAACATACTTTAACTCTCACAAAACCTTTGGAATTAGCATTCCGGATCGATCCGGTGCTTGGAAGGCAATGCCTGGGACAATGGATCCCTATTTGCCGGGAACTGATCAATGGAGACTCCCCTATTCGATTAACGGTCTTTCCCGAGCACTTCTCCATGTCCATTCTTCCTTTCGATCGTCAACGCCTTCATATCGGAAAGGGTGTTCTCGATATGGGAAAATTGCATTTTCACCACAAAGGCATCGTTAAAAAAGCGATGGATATCTTTCGCCCCGTTCGATCAAAGACCGTTTCTTTATGGACAACCCCCCTTTATTTTAGTATGAAAAATGGTGTGTTGATGGTAGAACGGATGGATATGCTCCTTCTCGATCGTTATGAACTGGCAACATGGGGAAAGATTGACTTCATTCGCGATCGCATCAAGATGGTATTAGGAATAAGTGAGCATGCGTTGTCATTAGCGTTTAACATCAAAGGACAAAAAAAAGAGGCAATGATACAAATTCCCATGCGCGGCACAGTCGACAACCCTAAGATTGACCATGCGATAGCAGTTGCACACATTGGCTCTTTACTTGCACAAGAATCGGATGAGAAAAAGGTCGTAGAGGCATTATTAGATCTTGTCAAAGGGAAAAAATCATCCCTCCCTCCTCCAACAACACAACCCTTCCCTTGGAATCAAGACCATCTTTCACATGTCGAGGAAAGGAGAGACAATGAAGACTGATTGCGACATCAAGATGGCACAAGCCCTCGCCGCTTACGCAGCGGGGAAATTCGTGATTGTCGTGGACGACCAAGAAAGAGAAAATGAAGGAGATTTGGTCATTTCTGCGGAAAAAGTGACCGTTGAGACAATCGCGTTTATGATTCGGCATACGACAGGAATTATCTGTGTATCTCTGCCGGCAGAACGGCTCCATCGCCTAGGCCTTCCTTTGATGGTTCCCGACAATACAGAATCGCAGCAAACGGCATTTACCGTTTCTGTAGATGCCTCTCACGGGACATCAACAGGGGTTTCCGCCTCCGACCGCGTCAATACAATCCGGGCTTTAGTGCATCCCAACACCACGCCTAACGATTTACGGCGTCCGGGACACGTCTTTCCTCTAAAATACTGTCAGGGAGGGGTGCTGAAACGTGCGGGCCATACCGAAGCGGCAGTCGACCTTGCCAAACTATGTGGAATGTCTCCGGCCGGAGTTATCGCAGAAGTTGTCAATGATAACGGCTCGATGGCTCGGCTGCCTGAA
>JBAUVX010000279.1:0-1558 GCA_049583465.1 Waddliaceae bacterium
CTAGCAAGAGAAGAGATGAAGACACAGGCCGCATCCATTTCTTGAAGAGAGATTACTCGCCGGATCTGGGGCGGTGGCTGACCGCAGATCCTCTCGATTTCGCTGATGGCCCCAACCTCTACGCCTACGTCCGAAATAATCCTCTTTCCTTTGTTGATCCTGATGGGCAGTTCGTCTTTGCTATCCCTCTTATCACTTGGGGGGCATCTTTTGTACTTCCGTCGTTTACCACCCTTGCCTACAGCGCTGCAACATGTGCTGTTATGTGGGGCGGCTACCAAGTAGCTCAAGAGTATGGAATAGGTAATTTATTTGGCATGGTGGGCAATCTTGTTTTAAATCAAACCCAACACGCTTCCAGCGACACTAAAGAAGAAACAAGGAAATCAAGTGGAGGTAAACGGCATACCCCGGACCAGGAGGCTTTGAAGGATCTTGTAAATGAAATTTCAAATCAAGGTACTAAACCACTTTCGCCTTCTGATACTAAAATTGTGGATGAATGGGCAAAAGAAATTGATTATCCCGGATATCGGGCAAATCCCAGTGATTTAGAAGGTAGCCATTGGAAAAACGGACCGCATATTCATTTTCCGGGAGGAGGTGGCAGAGGTCAACATATTCCAGTCGAACCTGGAGTAATTTTATGAGTAACCATGAAGTCAACGGATTCATGGTTGTTAGAAAGCCGGAATATGATGCGTCATTCATCTTTGAAAAGGGATGGCTTGCTGATCCTGCTGTGCACAATGGGAAAAAGTACTATGGTATAGAGAGAGCTGGATGGGAAGATATTATAGTAGCCTATCACTATACTTCAGAATTGGATAACAAACTAAAAAAAATCTACGAAAAAATTAAAAATTCAACCAAGGGAACACTAATAGGTATGATGTTGAGTCGCAATTTGGAAGAAGCTCGAAAGATTCTTGAATTTAGCAATCAAAAAAATGGAGGACTTTGTGAGCTGTTGGCTTTTGAATCAGCTATAGTGACTTCACTCCAAGGAAGTTTCGAAACAGAAGCTAAAATTCATTGGATTGGATATGATGTCTTCAAATTGGACGGATGGTCTTTGATTAGGCATGGAGTGTTTAGATGTAATGAGTTTTTCCAAAAATGGAAAGACAAACTCAATGATTTCGGACTGCTTCCAAAACGCGATGCGATGTTTGATGAATTAATCGAGGACTATAGATTTTTTGAAAAAGAAGATCTAATTGAAGATCTAGTAAACCACGAAAATATAGATTCGGTGAGGATCGGCATCGTAGAAGTTTAGTTTTTCTTATTATTAATCAGGATTTTCAAAAAAAACATCCATGGCCCTACCATCCTTAGCTGCTTCTTTTTTTGTTTCACTTTCTTTTTTTTGCACATCTTTTGTTTCAAAGGACATCGAACTTTATCAATTCCGGATTCTTAGAAACGGGAGGGGGACAGGGTTAACGATTGCCGTTTATCTAGTGCTCTGTCAAGCTTAAATTAAGGGGTTAGGCCGCGCGAAAGCTCCCGCGGTTGAACGATCGTAAAAGGGATTGTATTGACAATACTACCC
>JBAUVX010000280.1:0-8753 GCA_049583465.1 Waddliaceae bacterium
CATACGGTGTGTGTCAAACTGAATATGGAATTAGGCAACGAGCCTTTACAGTTTGAAGGTCTCATAACGCATTAACAATTCGCCCATGGGGTAAAATATCTTTTTGGCACGAAAATTTCATATATAAGCAGATGGGTAGTAGAAAAATCTACCGGTACCTAATGCCTCGGGTATCTGATTTTAAAGTGAGGTAGAGTTTAAAATTTTCTATCGTGGAGGT
Source organism: Waddliaceae bacterium (assembly GCA_049583465.1). GTDB lineage: Bacteria > Chlamydiota > Chlamydiia > Chlamydiales > Waddliaceae > JBAUVX01. The sequence goes on from JBAUVX010000280.1 coordinate 221, forward strand.
TATTGTGTCTAAATTGATGTACATGCTAACAATCTTCATGATGGCTTTAAGTTCTCATTCTTTTGCAGAAGGGGAACAGACGTGTCCAGAAGGAAAGGTGTTTGACGATGCTACACAAACCTGTATCGATGCACCCGTAGAAGTACCTCAAAATGGTTCTGGACAATAGGCCAAAACTTGACATAAAAATTAAATAACATGAGTAATCCCGCTTCTCGCAAGAGAGGCGGGAAAAATGCGAATTAGACCTTGGTTGATCCTGAAAACGTATATTTTTTAGACTTTGCCCTTTCATTGCGATGTTTTGCTTTTCGATCTTTTATCTTCAATCAGGAGGAATTAAACTTTGCAAGCTTTCGCAAAACTTCTGTTTAGACCTATCAAGCCTCCCAAAAAATTGATGATCAGTATCTTCCACAACTTTCATTGCCCGATCCAAAAGCTTTTTCCCTAATTCCGTTAATCGTATTTGGATCTTTCTTTGGTCTACTGGATCTTGTGTTCTATCGACCAGCCCTTTTGCTTTTAGTGTACGCACAACTTGAGAAGTCATCATAGGATCCGACCCTGTCTGTTTTGCCAGTATTGCCTGTGTAACGCATTGTCCCTTGGATTGAAGCCAACCCACTCCAGCAAGTAGAACAAACTGCACATGAGTTAATTCAAGCGGGGAGAGAGCCTCCTTTTGACGTCTTTGCCAACTATTGCTTACTTGCCAAAGCAAAAATCCCGGCGACTGCGCGGGGGATTGGTATTTCGATGGAAATCTTGTTTCATCAACTTCCACTCCCATCCTATTAGCAATAACCAAGAAGTCATGGTTTGATAATTCAACCAATCCTCGTCGTAGCTTCATACCCCAATGACTCTTATCGCTTGTTAATTCAAGCTCATCCATCACGTCTTTGATTGGCACCTCATTCGAAGAAAAATACTCCACATCTATTCTATAGGGATTGAATGATGCGGTCATTGTTGCTTGGTAAATGTCTCCCGTCTTTATCCTTCCAATAGCAGTGAATGATTTGCAGTGTTGAGTGCTTCCCAGAGACATCTTGGGAGAATAATAAACAATCCAATCATTTGATCTCATTTTTGATAAGGGAGCTCTATTGCCATGACAAACCTGTGCAAATCCATTTACAACACCCAATTGGACATGTTCTCGCGATACTATTCCAAGCCAATATCTATTCATTTTTCACCCGATTCCCTGTTCTGCTAAATGTGCTAATGTTTCAATAGACGTCCTTAGGCCTTTTTTCAATTTTCGCCCCAAAAACAGCCATAGCAGGGGAGCTAACAGTCCGCTAGTGGTTACCGAGTGAATGATTAGATTCTCGTTGCCAAGCTCCTGGATTCGATGATCGAACACCACCCTGGTAAAGGGCATATGCGTTTCATCCTCAAAGCTCTTACCCTCCGCTACCTTGGTGATGACAAATTGTGCGGCAAACCAGCCTTTTGGTTTTAACCGCCCTTTTGCTCCTGATGCAAATGGTCCGGAAATTTCACACCAATCTAACTCTTTATCCCACTTTGGCCAAGTATGCACATCCTGCCACATCGACCAAATCTCATCTGTAGATGCTTTTGTGTGAACCGCTTCGGAGACTGTCCAATGGAACATGCAAATACCTTTTCATCCCTATTTGAAACTACTATTATATGCGCGCATACCATTTTAGATAAGCAAAAATAAAAGTCAAATATATACCCAAACTAATCCAATTCTTGAGTTTGAAGATGCAGATTTTTAGGCTCGAGGATGAGCTTCCCGGTGGACTTTCTTTTTCAATGTGGTATTGACTTTAGTGTAGATCGTCGTCGTCGACAAAGAACGATGGCCAAGAAGAGCTTGAATGGTCTTGAGATCCATCCCATTTTCGAGCCAATGAGTAGCAATGGTATGCCTGAGTGTATGAGGCGTTAACTTTCCCGCTAATCCACTCGCCCTCAGGTAGAGATCAAATTTGCGATCAACGGAGCGCGCTGTCAGCCTAGTTCCCATTCGATTGAGAAAAATTGCGTCGGGATCGTCCTGGGCAAGATGCCCGTTGACCTCCCGATCTCTTTCCGGATGTTGTAAATAGGCACAAATCCACTCGGCGGCTGTTTTTGTGAGAGGGACAATACGCTCTTTTTTCCCCTTTCCACGGATTTTCATTAACAAATTGACCTGATCGAAGTCTTGTCGATTTAACGCAACTAATTCACTTACCCTCAATCCGGAGCTGTAAAACAGCTCCATCGTTGTTCGATCTCTAAACCCCAAAAGAGTCTCTGTATTGGGCTGATCAAAAAATTTTTCAACTTGATTGTAGGTCAGGGAATAGGGGATTTTTTTGTCAATCTTGGGGCTGTCCAACTCCTCGGTGGGGTTGACCTTTATGAGCTGTTCAATGACCGACCACCTGAAAAAAGTCCTAAGAGAGGACAGCCGACGGACAATAGTTCTCTTGCTACAGCGCATGGCGTTAAGATTGGCTAAAAAACCTCTGATCGTCCGACGGTCGATCTTATCGAGGGAAAGGAGTCCATCTTTTCCCGTCCACCGCTTTTCAAAAGGGAGGTGATGGCGGATTTTATCCGGAAGTTCATCTTCTCTTAAGTTTGGATGCCACTCTTTTTCTAAATAAGACTTAAGAGCATTGAGATCAACGGCGTAGTTGCGGATTGTATGCTCTGAAGCATTCTTTGCGACCTTCAGATGCTTCAAGAAGTGATAACAGGCAGCGATAAACATCACGAAAATTCCTCATCGACGAAAGGGAAAAGTTTTTAAATCTTCAGCAATAAGCGTATTTGGGAAAATTGCTTTGGCCTCCTTTTCAAACCCTTTTCCATTGACATAACGTGCAGAAAAGTGGGTCAAAATCAGCATCTCCACCCCGGCCTTTTTTGCAATCGTAGCTGCTTCTTCTGCCGTTAAGTGGTAGTGTTTTCTTGCTAGCTCGCTGTGATCTTTTTGATAGGTGCTTTCGCATAGCAGTACTTTAGCCCCCTTGGCAATCTCTATTGCATTTTGACAGTAGCGTGTGTCAATGACAACAGCGATGCGGTCACCTGATCGAACCCAGCTGACATCATCCAAAAAAACCTCTTGTCCGTCAATGATGAGCTTCCCTTTTTTTTCAAGCTCCCGGACCATAGGCCCTTCCACGCCATGCGACTTCAAATTCGCACGATCGAATTTTCTTGTATCAGGCTCTGTAATCCTCCAACCGATCGTTTCGATACTATGCTCGAGAAATGCCGCTTCGATTTTAAAGCGTCCGTCGTCATGAACAAGACCCGGTTTTTCTACGGGATGTTCTTCAACATGAATATTTTCGTGGTAAATGGTCCCAAAACGGAGACGGCGGAAGTATTTCATTCCGCTAGCCGGAAAATAGCAATGGATCGTATGCGTGACCTTATCTAAATTTAAACGCATCAAAATCGAAGGTAGACCTAGGCAATGGTCTCCATGAAAATGGGAAATAAAAATTCTGGAAATGACGGGCGGTGCGATATTTGCAAAAATAAATTGTCTTTGCGTTCCTTCACCGGGATCGAATAAGAGTCCCTCATTATTCCATCGAACAAGGTAGGCTCCATGATTACGGAAACGAGTAGGCTGCTGACTCGAACAGCCGAGAATTGTAATGTCGCGCACGCTCATAGCTTTTATTATACTTTGTTAATTGAACACGAGTTTAGCATCTTAAAAAAAAAGAGAAAAAGATGCATCTACTTTCGTCTCTTGGGTTGCCACGCAAAGAATTTTACTCGGGCTAAGATGATTCCGCAAACCGCTCCGGTGAGGTGAGCGGTGTTAGCAATGGCAGGAGTTATGGGAGTGCGATTGAAAATTTCAAGAAAAAACGAGAGGAGCTGGATACCAACCATGGCAAGAACAAAAATGGTGATGAATGTCATCGTTACCGGCAACAATTGGTATCCTTCCCATGGGGCAAGTTTTTGTCTGAACCACACAAAGGTAATCATGGCGCACAAAATTCCTGAAAATCCGATGAAATTTGCACCGCTCATCAGGTATTGAGCGGTGTTTGAAACGATTCCTGCGATCATTAAGAAGGCGATATACCGCCCTATCTGAATTTTACTTTCGACCTGCTTTCCTAACACTAAAAGCCAGATCATGTTAAAAAATAAATGGAATAAATCATTATGGAGAAGGCAGGGGGTAAACAGCCGCCAGTATTGCCCTTGCTTAATCTTTTCAAACATGGGAGCATCGAATGCTATAGGTGTGCCGGGGTTTTTTAGATAGTTCACGATTTTTGGGTAGATCCCTTGCCAGTAGGGTGTATGGTAAAATTCTCTGAGGAGGTAACGCCCTTCAGGGGGCAATTGGCCGGGGTTGTAAAGTTTTTCGAGGCCATAAACTTGGATGATCTTGTCGATTAAGATATAGGCATAAGGATAATCATAAAACATGGCTTTTTTGATGGGCGAGGAGAAGAGTGGAGTCGGCGGCAAAGAAATGGGGGGAGGCTCGTAAAGAGGCGATGTTGCTTGCGAGAGAAAGAAAAGAAGGGTGCAGCCGAGAATCAAATAGATGGTCAACCATCCCCCAGCGGCGCTGCGTCGCAAATACTCCGGAGGGGGTATCCGAAACAATTGCTGTTTTTTAGGCTCTTGTTTTGTTTTAGGCTCTGCTTCCTGTAAAAAATGAGGGGATAGAGCTTTGGAATGGACAAATTGCGGATCATTGGGATTGTTGAGAAATATCTCTAACCATTTGTTGGCAGCTTCCAGGTTATCTTCTTCAATGATCCATAGTTTCCCTAGGACATTGCCATATTCGGCACTTCCCCAGTCTCTGTTAACGGAAAGATCGAGCTGGTTTTCTATACCTTCCTGAGCAAGAAAAGTAGACAAGATGCGTGCTTGACGGTCATCGTTAAATGTATACAAAAAGCGCATCTTACTCCCTTATTTGTTGGAGAGTCGTCATTTTTTTTATCGTGTCCGATGTGGAAAAGCCCGGGAGGAGAGAGACGATGTGTATGCTTCCTCCATAAGATTCGACCGTTTCTGCTTCTAAACAGTTGTGTCCGTACTCTGAGCCGTTAACGTGAACATCGGGTTTGATGAGAGAAAGAATATTCTTAGGATCTGTTTCGTCAAACCACGTCACGTAATCAACAAACTCCAAAGCTGCGATCACCTGAATGCGATTTTCTAAAGGATTAATCGGACGGTCGGGGCTTTTATACCGTGTAATGGATTGATCAGAATTTAAGGCGACGATGAGGCAGTCGGCAACTTTTGATGCTTCGAAAAGGATGTGAAGATGACCGACGTGCAAAAGATCGAACGATCCGTTTGTCGTGGCAATGCGATGGAGGCTCCGGCGGATGGTTTTCACCTTATCGGAGAGGGCAAGGGGATCAATAACTTTTTTCTTATGCTCGAGCGACCACTGCTTCATGATGATTCACTTCCATGTAACGGAAGCCTTAGGAAAGGCAATGCGATACACTTCATCGTAATGTTCAACAAAATTAACCTCTACTCCTTTTTTGAGATAGTCCGGCAACTCGTCCCAATCTCTTTTATTTTCTTTGGGGAAAATCAAAACGTTTAACCCCGACCGCTTAGCTGCAACAAGCTTTTCCTTCACACCGCCAATAGGTAAAATCTTTCCCGTCAACGTGATCTCTCCTGTCATTCCCAAGTTTTCCAACACAGGGCAGGCCATAAGCAAAGAAAGCATGGAGGTCAGCAGGGTAATTCCTGCCGAAGGACCGTCTTTGGGTGTAGCTCCTTCAGGAATGTGCATATGAACCTCGGCGTTTTCGAAAAAGGTAAATCCCGGAGCATATTTATTGAGAGTGCTATGAAGGTAGCTCCAAGCAATTTCTGAAGACTCCTTCATCACTTGGCCTGCTTGTCCGGTTAATTTCATTTTTGTTTTTTCACCCGGAGTCTTTATCGATTCGATGTAGAGCGTCGCCCCTCCTAAACTCGTCCATGCAAGGCCTGTGCAGACTCCTATGGGTGTCTTTTCATAAAACCGTTCACTGGTAAACACAGGTTTTCCTAAATACTTCTCCAAATTTTTCGACGTAATCCTGTGGCTAATAACGGGGGGAGAGGGGACTTTATCAGGGGTCTTACTTCTTTTCTTCTTTTGAAGAATTGCCTGCTCTTGGACAATTTGCAGGGCCAGCTTCCTTAAAATTTTTTTAATGTGGTTTTCCAAGCCTCGCACTCCGGCGTCTCGTGCGTAACCATTGATAATGGCTAATAGGCCATTTTGGGTAATGGTCACCTCTTTGGCTTTCATTCCCACCAATTTGCGGTTGCGGGGGATGAGGTATTTTTTAGCGATAGCAACCTTCTCCTCGACAATGTAGCCGGAAAGCCGCATGATATCCAGCCTATCTAGGAGAGGATCCGGAATGGTATCGAGAACGTTTGCTGTCAGAATAAACAGAATTTCGGAGAGATCGCAGCGGACATCGAGAAAATGGTCCAGAAACTCGCTGTTTTGTTCCGGATCTAAGACTTCCAGCAATGCTGAGGCCGGATCTCCTTGATAGCTTGTTCCGATTTTGTCCACCTCGTCCAGCATAATGACCGGATTCATTGTTTTGCAGTACTTTAAAGCCTGGATGATTTTCCCGGGCATCGCTCCAACATAGGTGCGGCGATGCCCTTTGATTTCTGCTTCATCACGCATGCCTCCGACAGAGAATCGGTAAAATTTGCGGTTGAGAGCACGGGCAATGCTTTTTCCTACGCTTGTCTTTCCAACCCCGGGAGGGCCTACGATGCAAATAATGCTCCCTTTTACACTTCCGGCAAGTTTACCTACGCTGATAAATTCCAAGATTCTTTGTTTGATATCTTGCAGCCCATAATGGTCCTCTTGCAGGACTTTATTTGCCAAGTCGAGATCGTGGTTTTCCTCGCTGTAAACTCCCCAGGGAATAATGGTCAACCAATCCAAGTATCCGCGTGCTACAGCATATTCTGCAGACAACGGATCTAATGCGTTGAGTTTTTCCATTTCTTCTTTAATGACGCTCAAAACATCAAAGGGAGGCTTCCTTTCTTTAAGGCGGAGTTCGAATTTTTCTCTATCGATTGTTTTGTCGTCTTTTTCGATCCCCAGTTCTTTTTTGATCGTTTTCAGCTGCTCTCTAAGAAAAAAATCCTTTTGCCCTTTGGTGATGGTCGTTTCAATCTTTTGGTTGATATTTTGTTGCAATTTGCTGAGATCGAGTTCCTTTTTTAAAAGAATCAGGGCTTTTTCAATGCGCTTGATCACATAAAATGTTTCTAGAACTTCTTGAAGTTCACTACGTGAAGCCGTTGTGAGTGCCACGGCAAAATCGGCGATCTTTCCCGGCTCGGTGAAATCAGAGTGGCTCAAAAAAATTTGCAGCTCTTCTTTGAAAAGGGGATTGAGTTTCAGCAATTCTTTAATTGTGGAGATAATGCTGATCGAATAGGCCTTCAGTTTGCTTGTCGAGCCGGGGTTATCCTCTTGGTAGGCGACTTTAGCTCGCAGTGTTTTTTGTCCACTTACTGCCTTTGCCACTTTGATGCGCTTTTCCATTGTGAAGATGACCTGCGCTCCCCCTTTTTCCAGGGGAATAATGCGAAGGATTTTGGCTTGAACCCCTACTTTATAAAGATCTTTGAGAGTCATCTTGTTGATGTCTCCCTCTTCTTTTTTTGCGAGAAGGAAGCCAACACTTTGATGGTCTGTTTTAGAGACTTTTTTCAATACCTCATAAAAAGGTCCGGGTTCAATAACCAAAGGAGCGGCCATTCCGGGGAAAAAGGGGCGACGGACGAGTGGAAAAATATCTAATATCTCAGGGTCATGCGGTTTCATTTTTGATTTTTTTGGTTGCTTTTCGATCGAATTCAAGATTTCTTCCTCTAGGTCCGCATCCATAGAATTCTCCTAAGATAATGAAAAACTGTGTTTCTTTATAGGCGATAAGCCTATTATATTAAAGCTTTAGAAGATTAAGAATCAAGAATTACGAATTCTGAGCCATGAACCTATCTCACTAAATGCTTTTCAGCCGATTTTTTGGATCTTGAGGGTGATTTTGATCTCAACTTATGAAAGTTGAGTGAAAAATTGAGCGCAAAATCAGCCCAAGAGGCAAGAAATCGGCAAAAATGGTTTAGTGAGATAGGTTCATTAACGATGTAGGCAGATTTTCAGCTTCTGTAGATCGCGAAATCGTTTTTTGTGGCTTGGGTGAGTGAAGTGGGTGCAGGGGCTCCTCCCGTCAATGCATTTTACAACTCATAATCTATTGTTTACTATTTCGCCCCATCTCTGCCTCGACTTTCGGCATTTTCATTATACGCCATGGGCGAATTGCGATTTTGCGATTTCGGTTGATAATGCGCAGGTACTAGTTTCACCACTCATTTAAAGCATGGTTGTTAGTGTAAAACACAGAGACACAGAGAACACAGAGAGAAAGGACGGGGGCAGTTCTAAGCTCAAAATCCGTTTATGATTCGATGAAGGCCATCAACCAACTTTTCC